>JBJERT010000330.1:0-3009 GCA_051882435.1 Faecalibacterium sp. | reverse complement strand
GAAAAAAGGAACCGAAAAACTTTTCAATCGCAAAACGCATTCGCGTTTTGCAGAGAGTTTGATGAAAGCCGGAGGGCGGCGGGCAGCGTTTGCGCGCTCCCGCGCGCTGGGGCTGCGCCCGGCAGGATGGAACGGCTGCTGCAAGCCGTCACGGGACCCAGCGGCGGTTGATCTCTACCACTACGCCGTTCTCTATCCGCAGCGTGGTATTGGTACACACCCAATAGGGATCGCTGGATGCCACCGCTTCCGCGACTGCTTCCGCACCCGTAGTGACCACCGGTTCCGCGCCCGGCTCGGCAGAGCTGTCGTTCAGGACGACATCGTCGGCAAGATAAAGCAGCGCCTTGCCCTGCTCATAATAGATGGGGTAATCATCCCAGAACAAGGTGCGGTAGCAGGTATCTTCTTCTGCCAGGTCGAGGCCGTTCTCGGAATCCATACCGCCGTTGATGGTCACGCCATAATCGTTGGTCTCCACGGTCTCGATGGTCTTTTCCACCCACTCACCATTGAAGTCATGGACCAGCAAAGTATCGCCCGGCTTGAGAGTGGCGATATCCACCATGTCATACTGGTCATAGGCGTAGAGCGAGGCATTGAGCACATAACCGCCCTCGGTATCTTCCAGATCAGAAAGCTCGAAGCCAGCGGAATAGATGCCGTCCTCCATCGGGTCGGTGATCGAGAACACCGCCAGCGGCTGGACGGTCTGCGCGGCGCTGTTTTCCGTCTCGGAGGGAGCAGACGAAGAGGTCTCCGCCGAGGAGGAAGGTGCGGGCACAGAAGAAGCGCTGGTGCTCTGACTGCCGCAGGCGGCCAGGCCCAGCAGAAGCGCTGCCGAAAGCAGCACGGGACAGATTCGTTTCATAACGATTTCCTTTCATCCGATAAAAATAGCAGAAGTTGTCATTGAGTGCTCTGAGTATACTACGTCGGTCAGGCCAAATAAACCCAAGAACTGGAAAATTTTTTTGAACAGAGTATTTCCATCCGAAGCGGAGACCATCATCTGCTGTTCGTTCTTCGATCAGCCGACATTGATGTGTCCTTCGGGCAGGATACGGCGCTTGTTTTCGTCAGACCGGGCGGTCAGGCTGATCGCCAGCGAGACCGGGCCGACACGACCCATGAACATCACCAGCATATACAGGACCTTGGCCGCGCTGTTCAGCAGGCCGGTGACGCCAACGGTCAGGCCAACCGTGCCAAAAGCGGAAAAGGACTCGAACATGGCGTCAATGACCGACACACTGCTGACCGTGTTATAGGTCACGAAGACTGTAGAGCCAAAAGCCGCCAGCGCGCCCAGCGTGATGATGGTCAGTGCGCGATACACCGTCTTAAAGTCGATGCGATGATCCGAGATGATACAGTCGTCACGGCCCTGTGCTACGCTGCGGATGGTCAGGATCAGGACGGCAAAGGTCGTCACTTTGACGCCGCCGCCCGTACTGCCGGGCGCCGCTCCGATAAACATCAGGATGCTCATGAGCAGCTTGCTGATGGGAGTGCAGGCCGCCAGATCAATGGTATTCATGCCTGCGGTTCGGGTGGACACCGACTGGAACAGCGCAGCCATCAGCTTTCCGGGGATGGACAGCGGCCCCATCGTAGCGGGATTCGACCACTCGAGCAGCAGCAAAGCGACCGCGCCGCCCAGCCAGAAGAGGATGGAAAAAACCAGCACCACCCGTGCATGCAGCGAGAGCCTGCGCTTCTTGCGCCACTCTGCCAGCTCGACCCAGACCATAAATCCAAGGCCGCCCGCCATGATAAGGAACATCACCACTGCTTGCACATAGTAGTTCTGCACATACGGCACCAGAGAGGAGTACTCCCCAAAGCGGCCGAACAGGTCAAAGCCCGCATTGCAAAACGCAGAGATCGCAGTGAAAACGCTGACCCAGATACCTTCCAGACCCATCTTGGGGACGAATGCCGCCATCAGCAGCACCGCGCCCAGTGTCTCGAAAAACGCGGCCAGGGTGATGACGATCTTCAGCACCTCAGTCGCCTGCGAAAAGCCATCCGCTGAAACGCTTTCGCCCAACAGGCGCAGATCCCGGAATCCCATACGCCGCCTCACAGCCAGCGCAAAAAAGCTGGTGAGCGTCACAAGACCAAGTCCGCCCACCTGGATCAGCAGCAGGATCACCGCCTGTCCAAATGCTGTGAACTGCGTCCATGTATCCCGCACCACCAGACCTGTCACGCAGGTGGCACTGGTCGCGGTGAACATGGCATCCAGCAGGCCCAGATGCCCTTCCCGGCTGGAGACCGGCAGCATGAGCAGCAGCGTTCCCACCGCGATCAGGATCAGGAAGCTTCCACAGATCACCTGCGTTGGGCTTTTCCCGGATAGAAAGCCGCCCTTTTTGACACGGGCAGGCTTTTTCTTTTTTTTGAAAGAGAGCATATACGTCCTCCTATGGTTTCTCCGGCATATAGAGAAGTTTTGAACCGTGCGTCAAACTGTAGCCGCCAAACACTGCTCTGGCGGCGATTTTCGTGGCATTGGCCGGTCTCTCTTATAAGATACACCTTTTTTCTCTCAGGTTCAACTTGATTTTTTTCTTCAAGTGCGGTATCATAGGCAAGACCCCTCCAGAACATCCTAGTCTGCAACGGCTCCACCGGGGCTTTGCGGAGGAATTGGAGAGAGGGCGTTTCCCAAGCGGGAGATCGTCCTATCGCTTGCCAAACCAAAAAATGAAAAATTGAACGTGCCCCCGTAGCTCAGTTGGAGAGAGCGGTCGCCTCCTAAGCGACAGGCCACTGGTTCGAATCCAGCCGGGGGTGCTAAAAAGCACTGAAAATCGTTGATTTTCAGTGCTTTGTTTTTTTCGTCTCTCCAAAAAGCTGTTGGCAGGAGTGTTGGCAAAAGAGTTCCGGGGAAAAATGCTCAGAATAGGCCTCAAATTTCCTGCTTACAGCCCAGGCGTCAAAACGGCTTCTCAAGAACATTTTGCCTACAACGGCCTGAAATCGCTACCCAACCGTTTTATT
>JBJERT010000329.1:0-3022 GCA_051882435.1 Faecalibacterium sp. | reverse complement strand
CGGTGTTGCCGTACATGGAGGCGTAGACGATCATGACGCCCTTTTCCTCCGGCTCGTAGCGGCTCCACTTGTCGTACTTCTCGACGAAATACGGGAGGTTCTCACGCCACACCGGGCCGTGCAGCGGGCAGATGAACTTGATCTGGTCCAGGATGCCGCCGGCCTTCTTGAGCAGGAGCTGGACATGGGGGCCGTATTTGCCCACGATGTTGGTCAGGTAGCGGCGGGCCTCGTCCAGCCAGTCGCGGTCGAAGTCCACCTCATCCGCGAACAGCTTGCCGTCCAGCGCGATGAAGGAGCCGAAGGCGTCCGCGGAGAACAAAACGCCGTTGGTGGTGTCGAAGGTTACCATAGCCTCGGGCCAGTGGACCATGGGCGCGGCAATAAAGGTGACGGTGTGGCCGCCGAAGCAGTAGGTGTCGCCTTCCTTGACCTTGATCTGCTCGTGGGAATCCACGTCAAAGCCGAACTGATGCATCAGCATGAACGCCTTTTCGGTGGAGATGATCTTGACCTGCGGCCAGCGCAGCAGGATCTCCTCAATGGAAGCGCCGTGGTCCGGCTCCATATGGTTGATGACCAGATAGTCCAGCGGACGGCCCGCCAGGACATGGTCCAGATTTTCCAGAAGCTGGCGGCAGGCCGACCAGTCCACGGTATCGAACAGGACGGTGTGCTCGTCCGTCAGCAGATAGGCGTTGTAGGAGACGCCCTTGGGGATGGGGTGGATATTCTCAAAGAGGGTGGTACGGTGGTCGTTTGCGCCGACCCAGTACAGATCCTCGGTCACTTTACGAACGCTATACATGCAAATAGCCTCCTTTCTCACGCATCACGCGCATCACGCCTGAATGAACTGGTCCTTGCTCTCGGCGCACTCCGGGCAGACCCAGTCCTCGGGCAGCTTGTCGAACAGCGTGCCGGGCGCAACGCCTGCGTCCTCATCGCCCAGCTCCGGCACATACTCGTAGCCGCAGCCGCCGCAGACATACCGCGGGCCGATGGGGGCGGGCGCGGGGGCGGGCGGCCGCTTCATCTTGACCATGGGCGGCGCGGGCTGCTTGTCCTCCATGCCCAGCGCCTGCGCCAGCAGCGGCAGCACCTCGTTCACGTCGCCGACGATGCCGTAGTCGCAGTTCTTGAAGATGGGCGCATTGGCGTTCTTGTTGATGGCCACGATGGTGGAGGCGTCCTTGATGCCCTTCAGGTGCTGTACCGCGCCGGAGATGCCGCAGGCGATGTAAAGATTGCCGGTGAACTTCTGGCCGGACATGCCGACATAGCGGTTCAGCGGGACATACTTGAGGGTCTCGGCCACGGGACGGGAGGAGCCGATGGCCGCGCCTGCCGCCTTGGCCAGGTCGGCAATCAGGCGCATATTCTCCTTGCTGCCGATGCCCTTGCCCGCGGAGACCACGCGCTCGGCGGCGGTGATGGGCGTATCCATGGGGATGCCCACGCTGAAGTCATAGCCGTCCTTCTTCAGGGCCTCGACCAGCGCGTTCACGCTCTGGGCGGCGTCGCCCTTGTAGATCTGACCCTTGCGCACGCCGGTGATGGGCGCGGGCTTCTTGGCCGCGGAGCGGCTGCCGCCTTCCTTCTTGGGCGGCTTGCCCATGAGGGCGGAGGCGATGACCACGCGCTGGATCTCGTTGGTGCCCTCGTAGATGGTGGTGATCTTGGCGTCGCGGTACATGCGCTCCACGTCCATGCCCTTCATGAAGCCGCTGCCGCCAAAGATCTGAACCGCGTCGTTGGTGACTTCCAGCGCGATGTCCGAAGCGTACATCTTCGCCATGGCGGCCTCGGTGCCGTAGGGCTGGTGTGCCTCTTTCATCTCAGCGGCGGAGTAGACCAGCATCCGCGCGCAGCGGAGCTTGGTGGCCATATCGGCCAGCTTGAAGGAGATGGCCTGCTGGAAGCCCACCGGCTTGCCGAACTGGACGCGCTCCTTGGCGTAGGTCAGGGCCGACTCGAACGCGCCCTGGGCGATGCCCAGCGCCTGGGCCGCGATGCCGATACGGCCGCCGTCCAGCGTCGCCATGGCGATCTTGAAGCCCTGGCCTTCCTTGCCCAGCAGATTCTCCTTGGGGACCTTGACGTCGTTGAAGATCAGCTCCGCGGTAGAGGAGGAGCGGATGCCCATCTTATCATAGTGGTCGCCGAACTCAAAGCCTTCCCAGCCTTTCTCCACGATGAACGCGGAGATGCCGCGGGTGCCGATGTCCGGGGTCGTGACCGCAAACACCACATAGGTGTCCGCCTTGGGGGCGTTGGTGATGAAGATCTTGCCGCCGTTCAGCAGCCAGTAGTCGCCCTTGTCCACAGCGGTGGTCTCGGTGCCGCCCGCGTCCGAACCGGCGTTCGGCTCGGTCAGACCGAACGCGCCGATCTTTTCGCCCCGCGCCAGCGGGACGAGGTACTTCTGCTTCTGCTCCTCGGTGCCGAAAGCGAAAATGGGCCAGGAGCCAAGGGACACATGCGCGGACAGGATGACGCCCGCGCCGCCGTCCACGCGGGCCAGCTCCTCGACCGCGATGGCGTAGCTCATGATGTCCAGACCCGCGCCGCCGTACTCTTTGGGGTACGGGATGCCCATCAGGCCCATCTCGCCCAGCTTGCGGATGGCCTCGGTGGGGAACTCGTTCTGCTGGTCCAACAGAAAAGCCTGGGGCTTGATCTCTTCTTCTGCAAACGCGCGGATCTTCGCCCGCAGCTCTTCATGTGCCTGGGTGGTTTGGAATAACATTCCGAATGCCTCCTTTATACAAAAATATCTTCTGAGACCGCCGGGCGGACGCCGTGGGGTACGGCGCCGCGCCGCGGTGTTAGCCATGGGACTGCGGCGGGGCCAACGAACCCGCCGGGTATCCTTAGCGTAACAGAGTTGTGAGGCATTATCAAGTAAAATTCAACAGACAAACAAATTTTTGTATGATTTCATAAAATCCATTCGATATTTTTTATCAAGTGAGAATGGTTCACATTTAAGGAGAGCGAAAGCACTTATCCCAAAAAACAG
>JBJERT010000328.1:0-3036 GCA_051882435.1 Faecalibacterium sp. | reverse complement strand
TTCCTTTTTTCAAAAAGGAACAAAACCGTCCCCCAAAAGATTCTGTTGTGCTGGCGGTGATTCTGCATTATACTAAGGAGTAGCTTATGGACCCGAAACAGGAGGTTTTTGCATGGATCTGAAGGGAAAATGCGTCCTTTTGGGCGTCACAGGCGGCATTGCCGCTTATAAAATGGCCAACGTGGCCAGCGCACTGCGCAAGCTGGGGGCAGACGTAGAGGTCATTATGACCCGCAACGCCACCCAGTTCATCACGCCGCTGACCTTTGAAACGCTGACCGGCCACAAATGCATGGTAGACACCTTTGACCGGGACTTCAAATTTGAAGTCTCCCACATTTCGCTGGCCAAGAAGGCGGACGTCATCCTCGTGGCCCCCGCCACCGCCAACGTCATCGCCAAAATGGCCCACGGCATCGCCGACGACATGCTCACCACCGTAGTGTTAGCGGCAAAATGCCCCAAGCTGGTCTCCCCCGCCATGAACACCGGCATGCTGGAAAATCCCATCACGCAGGACAATATCGAAACGCTGCGGCGCTACGGCTTCGTCATCATCCCGCCCGACAGCGGCGTGCTGGCCTGCAAGGACGTGGGCAGCGGCCGCCTGCCCAAAGAGGAGGTCCTGCTGGAATACATCCTGCACACCATCGCCCGCCCCAAAGACCTTGCGGGCCTGCGCGTGACCGTCACCGCCGGGGCCACGCAGGAGGCGCTGGACCCGGTGCGCTACCTGACCAACCATTCCACCGGCAAGATGGGCTACGCCGTGGCCCGGGCGGCCGCCATGCGCGGGGCACAGGTCACGCTCATCCACGGCCAGACGGCGCTGGAGCCGGTGCGCTTTACCGAAGATGTGCCGGTCACGTCGGCCCAGCAGATGTATGAGGCCGTGGCCGAACGCTTTGCAGACTCCGACCTTCTCGTCATGGCCGCTGCCGTGGCGGACTACCGCCCGGCGGCCGTGGCCTCCGACAAGATCAAAAAGACCGACGGCGACATGAGCATCCCGCTGGAGCGCACCCCGGATATCCTGGGTACCCTCGGCCCCCAGAAGACCCGGCAGTTCCTCTGCGGCTTCTCCATGGAGACCCGCGACCTGCTGGAAAATTCCTCCGCCAAGCTGCGCCGGAAAAATCTGGACATGGTGGTGGCCAACAACGTCAAGGTGGAGGGCGCGGGCTTCGGCGTGGACACCAACGTCGTGACCCTCATCACCGCCGACGGCGCCGAGGAGCTGCCTCTGATGAGCAAGGCGGACGTGGCCGACCGCATTCTGGATGCATTTCTCGCCCGCAGCGGCCGCGTCTGAGCGGAGCAGAGCCGCCGCCGGGCTGTGCAGTTATCACAAAAGATTCGTACACTTTATAGTTCTTTCCGAAAATTCGGCCGGAACTGTTTATTTTGCGGCCTGAAAATTATATAATAGGGCTGTATCTCATTCGGTTTTTCCCTGGCAGGATGCAGTCGGCCCATTCCGGGGCCGTTATATGATGGAGGTTTCAAATATGTTCATGTTCACCAATTACACCCAGCATCTGCTGGATCATGTAAAAAAGATCCACTTTATCGGCTGCGGCGGCAGCGGGATGTATCCCCTGATCCAGATCCTGGCGGCCAAGGGCTACGAGATCACCGGCAGCGACGTGCTGGACGGCAGCATCATCCGCGCCGAGCGCGCCATGGGCATCCGGGTCACGCTGGGCCATCAGGCCGACAACGTTCTGGGCGCGGACTTAGTGGTCTACTCGGCTGCCATCGCCAAGGACAACGTGGAGCTGAGCGCCGCTTCTTCCTACGGCATCCCCACTGTGGAGCGCAGCGTACTGCTGGGTTATGTGAGCCGCCTGTACAAGAACAGCATCTGTGTCTCCGGCACCCACGGCAAGACTACGACCACGGCCATGATCACCACCGCTCTGGAGCTGGCCGGGCGCGACCCCAGCGCGGTCATCGGCGGCAAGCTGCCCCTCATCGGCGGCTACGGCAAGGCCGGCAAGGGCGATGATATCGTGGTGGAGGCCTGCGAGTATGCCGAGACCTTCCTCAAGCTGACCCCCTATCTCTCGGTGGTGCTGAACATCGACAACGACCATCTGGATTATTACGGCAGCATGGGTGAGCTGAAATTCGCTTTCAAGCGGTTCGCGCTGATGACCCAGTTCATGATCTTCGCCAACGCAGACGACAAGAACACCATGGACGTCATGTATACGCTGGACCGCCGTGTGCGTACCTTTGGTATCGAAAATGACGGCGACTACTGCGCCATCAATCTTCAGGAATACAAGCCGGGCTTCTTTGAGTTCGACCTCAAGGAGTGGAGCAAGGTCACCGGCCACATCCGTCTGGCCATTCCGGGCCGTCACAATGTTTACAATGCGCTGGCCATGTGCGCAGTCTGCCGCTATGCGGGCCTGACGGTGGAGCAGTGCGCCGAGGCTGCCGCCAGCTTCAAGGGCGCGGGCCGCCGCTTTGAGCTGTGCGGCGAGTGCAACGGCGCCGTGGTCATGGACGATTATGCCCATCATCCCACCGAGCTGCGCGCCACGCTCCAGACTGCGCGGGAGCTGGGCTACAAGCGCCTGATCGCGGTGCATCAGCCGTTTACATACAGCCGCACCAAGATGCTGCTGAACGACTTTGTGGATGTGCTCCAGCTGGCGGACATCGTCGTGCTGACTCCCATCCTCGGCAGCCGCGAGCCGAAGGACCCCTCCATCAGCAGCGCCAAGCTGGCCGCCAAGCTGCCCAACGCCGTCCTTGTGGACAGCCTTGAGGCCGCCGCTCAGTGGGTCAAACAGAACGCGCAGGAAGGCGATCTCGTCATCACGCTGGGCTGCGGCGACGTCTACAAGGCCAGCCGCATGATGGTCGAAGGCAGCGGCGCAGAGCAGTAACCAAACCAGAAAACCAGCAGGCTTTTTGCAACCTCAATGGTTGTACAAAAGCCTGCTGGTTTTTTGCTGCGGGATGTTCTGCAAACAGCAGAGGGACCTGCATTCTGTCGAACACAGGTCCCTCTGAATCTATAAA
>JBJERT010000327.1:0-3050 GCA_051882435.1 Faecalibacterium sp. | reverse complement strand
AGCCTCCCTCTTTGAGGGAGGTGGCATCGCGCCAGCGATGACGGAAGGAGTTCTCTTTCTCGAACCGCGAAAAACCTGTCCGGCCCTCTTGACAGCCCCCATAGAATCCGATATCCTATAAACTGTTAAAAAACTGTTTTTCTCGCTGCAAGGAGGAATCCCGTATGTCTCAGTCCCTCTCCCGCCGCTCGTTCCTGAAGCGTGCCGGTTCCGGTGCGGTCAGCCTTGCGGCGGCGCTGCTCACCGGCGTTTCGACTGCGGCCGCACAGGCCCCGGCTTATCCGGGCGAACCGGCGCTGCTGGACGGCAAGGCCGCTGTGGAGCTGCTGGGCTATGCCCCGGCGCAGGAGCTGGGCAGTACGCTGGTGTACCTTTCGGTGGAGAATCTTTCCGCCCGCACGCTGGCAGTGGGGGCGAGCTATCTGCAAAGCCGCGGCATCCGGTCGCTGGATGAGCTGTACCGCCTTGGCACCGGCGTGACCGCTCAGTGCGGCGGCGTTCCGGTGCGCTGCGGCAGTTTTGCCGCGCCGCTCTATGGCGAGAACGCCGCGGACGCCTCGGCGTTTACCCTGAATCTGGCTGCCGGGCGCGGCGCGATGCTGCACTGCTTCTGCGAGACGCCCGCCGACTGGCAGACGTTGGAGCTGACCTACCAGCCGGATTTTGCCGCAGGCCGTTCGGTTTCTTTTGTGGTCCGCCGCGGCGAGGATGAGGCTGTCCTTGGCCCTGTCCCTGCGTCCCCCGCCGAGGTGGGCGGTGTCGTGGAGCTGTAAGGCTCTGAGTCAGCCGTCAGACCGCGCTCTGTACGATGCCGCACAGGGCGCTTTTTGTTTTGCACTCCGGGCAGGGATGTGGTACAATAAACGAGACAGACCGGGACACGGCATCCCGGCCGGACAGGAGGCTATTTGTGATGATGAATGAAACGCTGCAAACCATCCGTGAGCGCCGGAGCTGCCGCGCCTATCGGCCGGAACAGATCACCGAGGAAGAACTGAACGCCGTGCTGGATGCCGGGACCTGGGCGGCCAGCGCCATGGGCCGCCAGAGCGCTAAAATCATCGTGGTGCAGAACGCCGCGGACCGCGCGGAGCTGACCCGCATGAACGCAGCCGTAATGGGCGCGGCGGACCGCGACCCGATGTATGGCGCGCCCACCATTCTGGTCGTTCTGGCGGATGCCCACTCCCGGAATGCGGTGCAGGACGGCAGCCTCGTGCTGGGCAACCTGATGCTGGCGGCCGCAAGCCTTGGGCTGGGAAGCTGCTGGATCAACCGCGCCAAAGAAGAATTTGAGACCGACGAGGGCAAAGCCCTGCTGCGCAAATGGGGCATCGAAGGCGACTGGATCGGCGTCGGGCACTGCATCCTTGGCTATCCCGCCGAGCCGCCCAAGCCCGCCGCGCCCCGCAAAGCGGATTATATCGTGCGGGTATAAGCCTTCGGGGCGCAGCCCCCGCGCGCGGGAGCGCGCAAACCGGTGCCGCCGCCCTGCGCAGACAAACGATCTGGCCCACACGGATGTGTGGGCCGTGTAAAAAGTTTTTTCGGTTCCTTTTTTTCAAAAAAGGAACAAAAAAGGAGCCTTATGAAACCTGACTATAAGCTGGTCGCCAAAGCCAAGTATATCCATCTGACCGCCGACCTTGCCAGCGAGCTGTGGCACGAGGTCTACCGGCGGTACTATCCTGCCAGGCAGCTGGACACGCTGGTCGATACGCTGCAAAGCGCGGACGCCATCGAGGCGGACCTCGACAACGACGCAAACTACTTTCTCGTGTTCCTGGGGGACAAGGTCGCCGGGTACTTTGCGTGGAAGATGGAGAACACCGCGCTGCACCTGATGCACCTGTACCTCAAGCCCGAATACCGCGGCAAGGCTCTGGGGCGGGACATCGTGGCCTCCTGCGAGCGTCTGGCCCGGGGCGAGGGCCGGGGCCGGGTCTGGTGTACCGTCCACACCCGCGCGCTGCCCGTGCAGCAATTTTTCAAGGCCCGGGGCTACCGCATGCTGCGCCCGGTGGAGACCGACGTGCACGGCATCCTTATGGCCGAGACCGAGATGGAGCATACGCTCTGAATCCCGTTGCATTTTTGATCCGTTTGTACTACACTGGGGCCAGGCTGCTCTGCGGCAGAGCCGCGCAGCAGCGCAGGAAGGAGAAGACCGCTTATGGCAAAAGATCATCCCACCGGAGAATCCGGCCTGTACGAAGCATTTCTCCGGCTGGAAACACCCGAACAGTGCTACCGCTTTTTGCAGGATGTGTGCAGTTACGCCGAGCTGAGCGCGATGGAACAGCGCTTCAATATCGCGGAAATGCTGGTGGACAAGCGCATCTATACCGAGATCATGGACAAGACCGGCGCGTCCAGCGCCATCATCAGCCGGGTGAGCCGGGTCCTGAACAAGGAGGACAGCGTCCTGCGGGAGCTGCTGGAAGCCAAACGCGGCGCCGACGGCAAGTGAGCCGCGCCTGCCGTTTTTATCAGGAGGTTTTTTCAATGAGCAAAGCAGTTGTGTTTTTCGCCGACGGCACCGAGGAGTGCGAGGCGCTTCTGGTGGTCGACCTGCTCCGCCGGGCCAAAGTCGAGGTCATCCTCGCGTCCGCGTCCGGCCGCCGGGAGCTGGTCAGCAGCCACAAGCTGCATCTGACCGCCGACGCCCTCGCCGAGGAGGTGGACTACTCCGACGTGGATCTGGTCGTGCTGCCGGGCGGCATCCCGGGCACGCCGAACCTTGCGGCCAACGCCACCGTGACCCGGGTCGTGTCGGAGTTTGCGGCGGCGGGCAAGCGGGTGGCGGCCATCTGCGCCGCGCCCAGCGTGCTGGCCTCGCTGGGCCTGCTGGAGGGCCGCCACGCCACGGCCCACGCATCCTTCCAGGATAAACTGGCCGGTGCGACGGTGCTGGACGAGGAAGTGGTCGTGGATGGCCTCATCACCACCAGCTACGGTTTGGGCGGCGCCATCCCGTTCGCGCTGGAGCTGGTGCGCCAGTTGGCGGGCGAGGAAGAAGCCGACCGCATCCAGAACGCCATCGCTTACCG
>JBJERT010000326.1:10556-14869 GCA_051882435.1 Faecalibacterium sp. | reverse complement strand
GGGCGCAGCCCCAGCGCGCGGGAGCGCGCAAAAGGTGCCCTGCCAACTCCCGGCTGCCATAAAACCCTTTGCAAGCCGCGGATGCGGCTTGCCATTGAAAAGTTTTTCGGTTCCTTTTTTCAAAAAGGAACAAAACCCCCGTCCTCTCCCCGCCGGACAGGGCATCACTTTTTTTCGTGTCTGTATTGCAAAATCCGCCTGCGAATAGTAAAATATCCTTATATGTATCATGCGCCGGGCGCTTGTGCCCCCAAAAAGATACCTATACTGAAAAAAGAGAAAAGGACCGTCAAACATGATCTTGAGTATGACCGGCTTCGGCCGGGGGAATGCCGTGCGCAATGGCCGTGAGATCACCGTAGAGCTGCGCAGCGTCAATTCCCGCTATTTTGAGTATTCTTCCCGCATCCCGCGCACCTGCAACTATATGGACAGCCGTCTCAAAAAGCAGCTCAACGAGCGCGTCACCCGCGGCAAGGTAGAGCTGAGCCTGACGCTCCAGAACGTGGATGCGCCCGATACGGTGGTCGCAGTGAATATGGAGCTGGCGCGGAGCTACCAGTACGCGCTGCGCGACATCTCCGAGCAGCTCTGCATCAAAAACGACGTTTCCGCGGGTCTGCTGAGCCGTTTCCCGGATGTGCTCTCCACCCGCCACGCCGATGTGGACGAGGAACAGCTTTGGGCGGACGTTTCCGAGGTCACTGCGCAGGCGCTGGACCGCTTTGTGGCGATGCGCGCCACGGAAGGCGCAAAGATGAAGGCGGATATCGAAGCCCGCCTCGACACGCTGGAGCAGGCGGTGGGGCGCATCGAACAGCTGACGGCGGGCCGGGTCGAAGCCTACACCAACCGCCTGTACGAAAAGCTCAAGGTGATCCTCGAGGACCGCAGCATCGACGATGCCCGTGTGCTGACCGAGGCCGCGATCTTTGGCGACAAGACCGCGGTGGACGAGGAGACCGTCCGGCTGCGCAGCCACATTGCGCAGTACCGCGATATTTTGCAGCAGAACGAGCCGGTGGGCCGCAAGCTGGACTTCCTGACGCAGGAGCTGAACCGCGAGACCAACACCATCGGCTCCAAGTGCCAGGATCTGGACATCACCCGCATCGTTGTGGAAATGAAGGCCGAGATCGAGAAGATCCGCGAGCAGATCCAGAACCTCGAATAACCGGCCGCACCAAAGGGGAGGAGACCCTTATGCAGCTCATCAATATCGGCTTTGGCAATATGGTCAGCGCGGGCCGCCTGCTGGCGGTGGTCAGCCCCGACTCCGCGCCCATCAAACGCCTCATCCGCGAGGCGCGGGAGCGCGGCATGCTCATCGACGCCTCGTATGGGCGCAGCACCCGTGCCGTGCTCATTATGGATTCCGACCACGTCGTCCTCTCGGCACTGCAGCCGGAGACGGTGGCCGGGCGCGCCGCGGGCCAGCCGGAGAGCAGGAACAGCGAGGAGGAAGCATCCCATGGAGAATGAAAAATATCTGTTCGTCGTGTCCGGCCCCTCAGGTGTGGGCAAGGACACCGTGGTGTCCGCTCTGCGCGAACAGCACCCGGAGATCGGCAAGACCATCTCCGCCACGACCCGTGCGCCCCGCCCCGGCGAGCAGGAGGGCGTCAACTATTTCTATCGTACCCGCGAAGAATTTGAGGCTCTTGTGCAGCAGGGCCAGATCGTGGAGTATAATTTCTACAGCGGCAACTACTACGGCACGCTGCGCAGCGAGGTGGACCGCCATCTGGAGGCGGGCACCTTCGTCGTGCTGGTCATCGACGTCCACGGCGCGGACAACATCAAGCGCCAGTATCCCGGCTGTACGACCGTGTTCCTCCTGCCGCCCTCGGCGGAGGAGCTGGAGCAGCGTCTGCGCAGCCGCGGGACCGAAGATGAGGCCAGCGTCCAGCGCCGCCTCGAGGAATCCCGCGCCGAGCTGGCCCGCGCGCCGGAGTTCGATCTGCGCCTTGTGAACCACGAGGTGGCCTCCTGCGCCGGGGAGCTGTACCAGCTCATGGCGCGCCGCGCGGCGGACTAAACCTTCCCAAAGGAGCGGACTTCATGCCCAAAACGGTGGGCGTTGCGGTCAGCAACGCGACCCTTCATTTTGATAAGCTCTATACCTATGCGGTCCTGCCCGATCAGCAGGACGCGGTGCGTCTGGGCAGCATGGTGCTGGTCCCATTCGGCAAAGGGAGCCGCGCCCGCATGGGGGTCGTGCTGGCCTGTGACGCCGATCCGGAAAACTCCCGGCTCAAGAGCCTGTTTGACGTGGCCCCTGCCTCGGCCTGCCTGACCCCCGAGCTGCTGCGGCTGGTGCGCTTTCTGAAAGAGCGCACCTTCTGCACCTGGTACGAGGCGGTCAAGGCGGTCATCCCGTATGGGGCACAGTATAAGCCTGCCACTGCGGCAGACGGCGTGACGCCGGTGCTGCAAAAGCAGCTCACGCGCCACACGGAAAATTCCTATCAGCTCATCGCGCCTCTGCCCCAAAAGCCCCGGCCCACCGCCAAACAACTGGCCGCGGTCGCCCTGCTGGGCGGCGGCCCCCGCACACAGGCAGAGCTGGAAGAAAAGGGCATCAGCCGCGCGGTGCTGGAGAATCTTTGTGCCAAGGGTGTGCTCGCCTGCACGAAGGTCAACAAATCCATCGACCTCTATGCGCACATCCCGCTCCAGACCGGCGCCATCGCGCTCACCGACGAGCAGCAGGCCGCGTTTGACGCGCTGGCCCCGCAGCTCGAAGATGATGCCCCCCATTCCGCGCTGCTCTACGGCGTGACCGGCAGCGGCAAGACCCTTGTGTTCCTCAAGCTCATCGAGCGGTGCCTGGCGCTGGGGCGGCGGGCGCTGGTGCTGGTGCCGGAGATCAGCCTGACCCCTCAGATGATCCTGCGTCTCAAATCGCAGTTCGGCCGCCGCGTGGCGGTGCAGCATTCGGCGCTCAACCACACCGAGCGCCTGCTCCAGTGGCAGATGATCCAGGACGGCGGCGCGGATATCGTGGTGGGGACCCGCAGCGCGGTGTTCGCGCCGCTGGAGCAGATCGGGCTGATCATCATCGACGAGGAACAGGAGCATACCTATCGTTCCGAATCCGCCCCGCGCTATTCGGCGCATGAGGTGGCGCGTCAGCGCGCGGCCGAAAACGGTGCGCTGCTCCTGCTGGCCAGTGCGACGCCCAGCACCGAGACCTATTATGCTGCGCAGCAGGGCCGCACCCAGTTGGTGCGGCTCACCCGGCGCTATGGCGGGAATCCGCTGCCGGATGTACGCATCGTGGATATGCGCGCCGAGCTGGCCGCGGGCAATCCGCGGGAGATCAGCCTTGCCATGGAGGACGCCATCCGCCGCAACCTCACAGCCCGCAAGCAGACCATCCTGCTGCTGAACCGCCGGGGCTACCAGACCATGGCGCAGTGCGAGGACTGCCGCGAGGTGCTCAAGTGCCCCAAATGCAGCGTGCCGATGGTCTATCACAAGTCTGCGCACCGGCTGCTGTGCCACTACTGCGGCAGCCAGCAGGACCCGCCGCCCCGGACCTGCCCCGCCTGCGGCGGGAAGCTGCAATACCGGGGCTTCGGCACCCAGAAAGCCGAGGAAGAACTGGCGGAGCTGTTCCCGGAGGCGCGCATCCTGCGCATGGATCAGGATTCCACCGCCGCAAAGGACGCGCACGAAAAGCTCCTGGCCCGCTTTGCCGCCCATGAATATGACATCATGGTCGGCACCCAGATGGTTGCCAAGGGGCTGGACTTTGAGGACGTCACCCTTGTGGGCGTGCTGGGCGTCGACTCGCTGCTGTTCGCGCAGGGGTTCCGGGCCTATGAGACGGTGTTCAGCCTCATCACGCAGGTGGTGGGCCGCAGCGGACGCGCTCAGTCCCCCGGCTATGCCATCATCCAGACCACTGACCCGGAGCATCCGGTGCTGAATCTTGCCGCCGCGCAGGATTACGACGCCTTTTTTGAGCAGGAGATCGCTTACCGGAAGCTGGGACTTTATCCGCCTTTCTGCGGATTGTGCGTCGTGGGCTTTTCGGGCCCAAAAGAGGCGGAGGTGGCCCGGGCCGCTGCCCGGTTCTCGGAGCTGTTCGGCCAGCTGGCGGCGCAGCAGCCGGACCTTCCGCTTCGCGTGCTGGGGCCTACCCCCGGCAGCATTGCGAGGATCAATGACAACTACCGCTATAAACTCACCGTCAAGTGCCGCGCCGACCGCCGTTTCCGCGATCTGGTGCGCGCGGCCCTCGACCGCTACGAGCAGGAAAAGCTGCCCGCAAAAGCCTCGGTCGTGGTGGACCTGCACTCGGACGG
>JBJERT010000326.1:0-10456 GCA_051882435.1 Faecalibacterium sp. | reverse complement strand
GATAAACGGAGGAACGATACGCTATGGCTATCCGCAACATTGTAAAAGAAGGCGACCCGATCCTGAACAAGGTCTGCCGCCCGGTCACGAACTTTGACGCCCGCCTTGCCACCCTGCTGGATGATATGCGCGAGACCATGATGGATGCCGACGGCATCGGTCTGGCCGGGCCTCAGGTGGGCATCCTGCGCCGTGTGTTCGTGGTCTGGGATACCACCGATCTGCCCGAGGAGATCCCGGCGGATTATGAATACAAATTCATCGATTTCGTCAACCCGGAGATTTTAGAGGTGACAGAGGAGGAAGAGACCTCCTACGAGGGCTGTCTGTCCTTCCCGGGGCATACCGGCGCTGTGAGCCGCCCGGCGGCGGTCAAGGTGCGCGCGCAGGACCGCACGGGCAAGTGGTTCGAGCTGGAGGCCGACGGTCTGCTGGGCCGCTGCATCCAGCACGAGAACGACCATCTGGACGGCGTGACCATCATGCAGTCCAGCGAGTATTTCTACGAGGATACCGAGGAGGGCCGCGCCGAGGCCGCCCGCAAAGCGAAGGAGAAGCACTGAATGCGCATTTTGTTCATGGGCACGCCGGATATCGCGGCGGAATGCCTTGCGGCGCTGTACGCTGCGGGGCATGAGATCTGCGCGGTGTATACCCGGCGGGATAAGCCGGTGGGCCGCAAGCAGGTGCTGACCGCGCCCCCCGTCAAGGAGGTGGCGCTGGCGCATGGGACACCGGTCTTTCAGCCGCGCACGCTGCGGGACGGAAGCGAGGACGACCGGGTCCGGGCTTTGGCGCCGGAGCTGATCGTGGTGGTGGCGTATGGCTGCATCCTTCCGGCGTCGGTGCTGGCGATCCCGCGGTATGGCTGCATCAATCTGCACGTCTCGCTGCTGCCGAAATACCGCGGCAGCGCGCCGGTGCAGTGGGCTGTCCTCAACGGAGACACCGAGACCGGGGTCTCCATCATGCAGATGGACGAGGGCCTTGATACGGGCGACGTGCTCTGCTGCGAGAAGATCGCCATCGACCCGGAGGAGACCAGCGGCGAGCTGTTCCAGCGGGTCACAGCGGTGGGCGCGCGGACCTTGTGCGAAGCGATCCCGGCCATTGCGGCGGGGACGCTGGTGCCGGTGCCTCAGCCCGCCGAGGGCGCGTGCCTCGCGCCGATGCTCACCAAAGAGCTGGCGCAGTTTTCCTTCACCGACTCCGCCGACCATATCCATAACTGGGTGCGCGGGATGGAGCCGTGGCCGTCGGCGTGGTTCGTCTCCGCCGATGGGAAAAAGGTCAAAGTGACCTCCTGCCGTGTGGCGCCTTCCGATGGGGCGGCGCCCGGCACGGTGCTTTCGACGAAGCCCTTGACCATCGCCTGCGCGGAGGGGGCGGTGCAGCTTCTGCGCGTGGTGCCCGAGGGGAAAAAGCCGATGGATGGTTCCGCTTTTGCGGCAGGACTGCGGCTCAAGCGGGGGGATCTCCTTTGACCGGCCAGAACCCCCGTGCGGCGGCGGTCTCCGCGCTGATCAAGCAGGAGCAGGACGGCTTTTCCAATCTGGTGCTGGATGCGCAGCTCCGCCGCAGCGGGCTGACCGGCCGCGACCGTGCCTTTGCGGGGGCGATCTTTTATACCGTTCTGGAGCGCCGCGCCACGCTGGACTATATCCTTGAGCAGTTCCTGCCCAAAGGGCTGAGCCGTCTGGACCCGCCCGTGCGCGCGATCCTGCGCGCGGCGCTGGCACAGGCGCGCTATATGCAGGTGCCCGTCTCTGCCGCGGTCAATGAGGCGGTCAAGCTGACCCGCGCCTTCAGGAAATCCAGCGCATCCGGCCTTGTCAATGCCGTGCTGCGCCGGGCCTGTGTCTATGACCTCGAGTCGGCGGTGTTTGCGGATGAGGTCCAGCGGCTGATGGTGCTCGGCTCCGCGGGGCGGGATGTGGCGCAGTTCCTGCGGGACCACTATCCCGACGAGGCGCTGGGCATCCTGACCCAAAAAACAGACAAAGGACTGACGGCTCTGCGCGTCGATCCGCTGCGCGGCACGGCAGAGGAGCTGTGCGGCCGGCTGCGGGCAGGCGGCGTGGAAGCGGAGCCGGGGTTTGTGCCCGGCAGCGTGCTGGCCCGCTTCGAGGGCAGCCCCGCCGAGAATGAATGGTTCCAGAAGGGCTGGTTCCATGTGCAGGGGCAGGCCAGCCAGCTGGCGGCGCTCTGCGTGGAGGCGCAGCCCGGGGACACGGTCCTGGACCTCTGCGCTGCGCCGGGCGGCAAGACCCTGCTGCTGGCGGAGCAGATGCGGGACACGGGGCGGCTCATGAGCTGCGATGTCGCGGAACACCGTGTGGAACTCATCCGCGCGGCCGTCCGGCGCATGGGATTTTCCTGTGTAGAGGCCCGCTGCGCCGACGCCACCCGGCCCGACCCCGCGTTGCCGCAGGCGGACCGCATCCTGGCCGATGTGCCGTGCAGCGGCCTTGGCATTTTGTCCAAAAAACCGGAGCTGCGGGATAAGCGGCTCGACCCTGTCCGCGGCCGGGAGCTGCGGGATACGCAGGCGGCGATCCTGGACACGGCCGCCGCTCTGCTCAAGCCCGGCGGACGGCTGGTCTATTCCACCTGTACCATCGACCCCGCCGAGAACGAAGAACAGGTGCGCGCGTTCCTTGTGCGGCACCCGGAGTTCGGGGTCGTCCGCCCCGCCGTGGCCCTGCCCGCCGGGATGGCGGTGGGGGAGCATGGAGCGCTTTCGGTGCCCACCCGCACGGGAATGGACGGATTTTTCTTCTGCGCGATGCAGAAACGGATGCAATAAAACGCCCGGCCCGGACGTACCACGATAGAGGAGAACGCAATGGGATTCAAACGCTGTATTTCCTCCCTGAGACTTGAGGAGCTGTCCGCGGAGCTGAAGGCTCTGGGACAGCCGGCCTTCCGCGCCAGACAGATCTTCCACTGGGTCCACCAGAAGCTGGTCACGGAGTTTTCGGCCATGACCGATCAGCCCAGGGCGCTGCTGGCGAAGCTGGAGGAGACTTATTATATCGCCGCGCCGCAGATCGAGCGCCGTCAGGAGGCGAAGGACGGCACGGTCAAATATCTGCTGCGCATGGCAGATGGGAATTGCATCGAAACGGTGGTCATGCGCTACCATTATGGCAACACGGTCTGTGTGTCCACACAGGTGGGGTGCCGGATGGGCTGCCGCTTTTGCGCGTCCACACAGGCGGGCCGCGTGCGCGATCTGGAGGCGGGGGAGATCTGTTCCGAGATCTACACCGCCCAGCGGGATATCGGCGAGCGCATCTCACACATCGTCCTGATGGGGATCGGGGAGCCGCTGGATAATTTCGACGAGGTGATGCGGTTTTTGCAGCTCATCTCCTCGCCGGAGGGGGTCAACATCGGGATGCGGAACATCAGCCTGTCCACCTGCGGCCTTGTGCCCAAGATCGACCGGCTGGCGGAGAAAAAGCTCCAGCTCACCCTCTCGGTGTCGCTCCACGCGCCCAACAATGCCATCCGCAGCCAGATGATGCCGGTCAACAATGCGTATCCCGTAGAGCAGCTCATGGAGGCGGTGCGCCGCTATCAGGACACGACCGGCCGCCGCGTCAGCTTTGAATATTCCATGGTGCGGGGCGTCAATGATACCGATGCCTGTGCCCGGCAGCTTGCCCAGCTCATCCGCGGCATGGGCGCGCACGTCAATCTTATCCCGATCAACCCCGTGGACGGCAGCCCCTATTCCGCGACCGACGCGGCCAATGTGCGCCGCTTCCAGCACAAGCTGGAGACGCTGGGGGTCAATGCCACGGTGCGCCGCCGCCTGGGCAGCGAGATCAGCGCCGCCTGCGGCCAGCTCCGCCGCGAGGAAATGACCGGGAAATGAACAGGAGAAGCCTATGAAATTAGCAGGAAAAACGGATGTGGGCCGCGTCCGCCAGGAGAATCAGGACGACTACCGCGCCGGGGAACTGCCCGGCGGGGCCGCCTGGGCGCTGGTATGCGACGGCATGGGCGGTGCCCGCGGCGGCCGCGAGGCCTCCCATGGGGCCTGTGATGTCATCGAGAGCTGCTTTCAGGAGCAGTATGCCAGCCAGTGCCGGCCCGGCGAGGAGGAGCTGTTCCTCAAGCGGTCGCTGGTAGCGGCCAACCGCTTTGTGTTCCAGAAATCCCTGCGGGAGGAAGCGCTTTCCGGGATGGGGACCACCGCGGTCTGCGCACTGGTGCGCAGCGGCCGGGCGTTCGTGTGCCATGCGGGCGATTCGCGGGCCTATCTGTGCCATGAAGGGCGCCTGACCCAGCTCACCCGCGACCATTCGTATGTGCAGGAGCTGGTGGACTGCGGCACCATCACGCCGGAAGAAGCCGAGCATCACCCGCAGAAAAACATCATCACCCGGGCGCTGGGGGTGGAGTTCCGGCTCGAGCCGGAATTTACTTCCGCGCCGGTCCAGCCCGGCGACCTGCTGCTGCTGTGCTCGGACGGCCTGACCAACACCGTCCCGGTGGACCAGATAGAGAAGCTGCTGGCGCGGGGGCCGTTCTACGACCTGCCCGACCGCCTGATCGCTGCGGCCAACGCCGGAGGCGGAACGGACAACATCACCGCGCTGCTGCTTGGGATGGAGCCGCTGGAGGTGCAGCATGTCTGAACTGATCGGCAGGACGCTGGACGGACTCTATGAGGTGCGGGAGCTGATCGGCTCCGGCGGCATGGCACGGGTCTATAAAGCGGTGGTCGTGGGGGAGGGCGGCCCGGTGCCGCCGGGCACCTTCGTCGCGGTCAAGGTGCTGCGCCCCGAGCTGATGCACGATTCCGACCTTGTGCGCCGCTTCAAAAATGAATCCAAAGCCATCTCGCTGCTGCATCACCCCAACATCGTCAAGGTCTACGACGTCTCGGTGGGCGGGGAGCTGCAGTATATCGTCATGGAGTATGTGGACGGCATGACCCTGCGGGAGTATCTCAACGAGCGCGGCGGCCGCCTGACCAGCCGGGAGACGGTGCATTTCATCTCCCAGATCCTGAAGGCGCTGGATCATGCGCACTGCAACGGCGTGGTCCACCGGGACATCAAGCCGCAGAACATCATGCTGCTGGACAACGGCCAGCTCCGTATGATGGATTTCGGCATCGCGCGGGTCTCCCGGGCCGAGAACCAGCTCCTCAGCGGCAAGGCGATGGGCAGTGTGCATTATATCAGCCCGGAGCAGGCCCGCGGCGAGGAGACCGACCCCAAGAGCGACCTGTACTCGGTGGGCGTGATGATGTACGAGATGCTGTCCGGGCGGCTCCCGTTCGACGCCGACGACGTGGTGGAGGTGGCCATCAAGCAGATCTCAGACAAGCCCCGTTCGCTGCGTGAACTGGCGCCCGAGGTCCCGCTGGGCCTCGTGCAGATCACGGAGCGGGCCATGGCCAAGCTCCCCGTCAACCGCTACGCCAGCGCCCGGGAGATGCTGGACGCGCTGGAGCAGTACGTCCGGGACCCATCCGTGACCTTCCGCTATGAATATCTCCCCGACAAGCTCCCCGAAAAAACGCCCGAAAAGGTGGTGGAACAGCCCATGAAACAAAAACAGGGCACCTCCCGCAAGGGAGGCAAAAAGCGCCGCAGCATCTTTTTACCGGTGCTGTTCGGCATCACGGTGGCGTTCGCGCTGGCATGCGCGGCGTTGTGCTGGACCATCCTTCAGGATTCCAGCAATCTGATGAGCGACAAGGCCGAGGTCGTGCTGGAGGACTACCTCGGCATGACCCGTGAGGAGGCGCAGGCGTCGCCTCAGATCACCTCCGGCCAGATCGTCCCGGTCTGGGAGGAGGAATACAGCAACGATTACGCCGCGGGCTATATCTACAAGCAGTCGCCCGTCTCCGGCCGCACCGTGCGGGAAGGCCAGAGCGTGACGCTCACCGTCAGCCTTGGCATCAAGTATGTCACGGTGCCGGATGTGAGCAATTACCTCCAGGCCGACGCGGAACAGCAGCTCCGCGAGCTGGGCGTGTCGGTGCTGGTCACACAGGCCGTAGAGCCTTCGGTGGCGGCAGGTTCGGTCATCCGCACGGACCCTGCGGCCGGGAGCCAGGTGGCGGCGGGCACCACAGTAGTGGTCTATGTCAGCCGTCCGCAGGTCAATACCACCACGACGGTGCCCTCCCTTGTGGGCATGACCTCGGTGGAGGATGCGCGCACCCTTCTGGTGCAGAAGCGCCTGGGCCTCGGCAGCCAGACAGAGGAATACAGCGACCAGCCGGTGGGCACGATCCTGAGCCAGGACCCCGCGGCCGGGTCTACGGTCAAGCTGAACAGCCGCGTCAATGTGGTGGTCAGCGCGGGACCGGAGCCGGAACCGGAGCTGCCGGAGGAGCCGGGTCTCGGCGACTGGTGGAGCGACTGGTGGGGCGGCGGCTCTTCTTCGTCCTCCGCGCCCTCGTCTGAGCCGGGCGGCGACGTCAGCGCCAGCAGCACGCCCCAGAACCCCGCGGACTGGTGGGGCAACCTGTTTGGCTGACGGAGGCGCTGCATGAAAGGTTATATCACCAAGGGCATCGGCGGGTTCTATTATGTCAGGACCCCGGAGGGCATCGTGGAGTGCAAGCCCCGCGGCATCTTCCGCAAGCAGAAGATCACCCCTGTGGCCGGAGATGAGGTGACCCTTGCCATGGAAAACGGGGCCGCGGTCATCGCCGGGATCGCCCCCCGCAAAAATGTGTTCGTCCGCCCGCCGGTGGCGAATCTGGATGTGCTGTTCCTTGTGGCCAGCACCACCCAGCCCACCCCCAGCACGCTGGTGCTGGATAAGCTGTCGGCCATCGCGGTAGACAAAGGGGTCCAGCCGGTGATCGTCTGCACCAAGGCCGATCTGGCGGGGGAGAGCTTCCTGCGCTCCGCCTATGAAAAATCGACCCTGCCGTTTATTGCGATCCACTATGCCGACGGCTCCGGCCTGGACGAGGTGAAGGCGTGGATCCGCGGGCGTCTGTGCGCTTTCTGCGGCAACTCCGGCGTGGGCAAATCGACCCTGCTCAACGCTCTGCTGCCGGAGCTGGCGCGGGAGACCGGCGAGATCAGCCAGAAGCTGGGCCGCGGCCGCCATACGACCCGTGAAGTGACGATCTTCGAGGCGTTCGGCGGACGCATCGCGGATACCCCGGGCTTTGCCAGCCTGGAAGCCAGCCGCGCGGGCTTCATCCCCAAGGAAGCGCTGGAGCATGCGTTCCCGGAGTTCGGGCCATACCTGGGCCAGTGCCAGTTTACCGGCTGCTCCCACCGCGCCGAAAAGGGCTGTGCGGTTCGTGCCGCTCTTGCGGCGGGGCAGCTCTCGCAGACCCGCTATGACAGCTATTGCGCGATGTACGACGAGGTCAAGGACGTCAAGGAGTGGCAGCGCCCCAAAGTATGAGCGGGCGGCAAGGGCTGTTTTTCCGGCTTTCTTGAAAGAAAGCCTCGGCAAAGAACGTTCTACACGGCCTGCGCGGATGCGCAGGCCAAATCTTTTTTGGAAAAGGAGGAGAACCAATGCCACGCTGTGTGATCGTTTCGGCCTGTCCCGTTTCGCCGGGACTGGCGGCGCTGCTGCGGCCGGACGACTTCCTCATTGCCTGCGATGCCGGCTATACCAACTGTGAGCGTTTGGGGATACGTCCCAATATCGTGGTGGGAGATTTCGATTCCGCCCCCCGCCCATCCCAGACGGAAAATGAGGGGTTGGTGGTGCTGCCCCATGTCAAGGATGATACCGATACCGAATATGCCGCGCATCTGGCGGCGGAAAAGGGAGCTTCCGAAGTGCTGATGCTGGGCGCACTGGGCGGGCGGCGGCTGGAGCATACGCTTGCCAATCTCTGCACGGGCCTCGGTCTGGAGCGGCGCGGTGTGCGTGCGGCTCTGGTCGATGAACGCACCCGCATTACCTACGTCCTGCCCGGCGAGACCCGCCGCTATCCCAGAGAAGCATATTTTTATGTCTCGGTGTTCCCGCTGGAAGGCCGTGCTGCGGGCGTTACGCTGCGGGGAGCCTTTTACGAGCTGGCCGACGCGGAGCTGACGGTGGGCTACCCGCTGGGCGTCAGCAATGAATACGCCCCCGGGTCGGACAGCATCTCCATCTCGGTGAAGGAGGGGGCGCTGTTGGTAGTGGAAACGCTGGCGGACTGAAAACGGAACCTTTTTCCGCCGCGCTGCTTATACTGTGGTATCTGCAAGCAGGAAAGGCGGGAGAACATCCATGCAAGTCATCGTCATCAAAAGTCCGAAGTGCCTCCGGGGCATCCTGTGCCGGTTGTTCGGCATCAAGCGGGAGCGCCGGGAGGACTGACGCTTCTGCTGCCGCACCGCAGGGGGACTGCCGCCGCGGTGCGGCAGTTTTTGTGCGCATAGGCCGCGGTCTGTCTGCATAGGCTGGAACAGAGTGCCAATGCTACGGACAGGAAAGGAGCGCACACTGCATGGAACTGAAGGTCTTTCGGGATACGCTGCCCGCGGCGGGCGGGAGCTGTACCGTCAAAGCGGAGCTGCCGCTGGAAACGGAGATCTTGATCTCCGATTATCTGCCGCCGGTATTCAAGCTGGTCAAATGCTTTGCGCGGCCGGTGGTGCTGCAAAAACAGCTCCAGCCCGGCCGCCTGACGCTGGAGGGCTATCTGCGCTGCACCGTCTATTATCAGGGCGAGGATGGCGCAGGGCTGTGCCAGACCGAACAGAAGCTGCCGTTCACCAAGGCTCTGGAGCTGCCGGAGTTTGAATTTTCCGCGTGGACGGCCACGGCAGAGGGCCAGACCGAATATCTGAACTGCCGCGTGGTCAACCCCCGCCGCATCGAGGTCCGGGGCGCTTTCGGGCTGGTGGCCTCCGTCCACGCCCAGCTCAAGACCGAGGTGCTGACAGCGCTGGCAGACGGCGGTGTGGAGCAGCGTCTGCGCACACTTTCCGGCGTGCGCAGCGCCGCGGTCCTGGATAAGCTGATCACGGTGGACGGGGAGCTGGCGTTCCCGAAGCCCCCGGAGGCCATTCTGGATATCACCGGCACCGCTGAGGTGCGGGAGCTGAAGCTGCTCACCGGCAAAGCGGTGGCCAAAGGGGAGCTGCGGGTCCTCTGCGCCTGGCGCGCCGAAGGGGACAGCACCCTGCAAAGCCAGACTGCGACCCTTCCGTTCAACCAGATATTGGACGCAGAAGGCATCAGCGAGGACTGCAAGTGCCTGTGCGTGGTCGAACCGGTGGGCTTTACGGTCGCTCAGGGGGAGGGGGGCGCGCCCGGTGCGCTGACAGCTACCGCGATGCTGCATCTGCGGGCGTGGCGTCCGTTCCAGCTCCAATGCGTGTCGGATGCGTTTTCCACCCGGTTCGAAACGACCCTTACCCCCCAGCAGGTGGCGGCGGAACAGCTTGCCGCCCTGCTGGACGAGACCGTGGTGGTCACAGGCTCCGGCCCGCTGCCGGACGCGGGGGCGCGGCTGCTGGCCTGCTTTGCCGCCTTTGGCCCGGCGCAGGTCGTGCCCAGAGGCGAGGGCTATGCCCTTACGGCGCGGGTGGTGGCCACAGCCTTTGGCGAAAACAGCCTTTCCGAACTGGAAAGCTATGAAAAAACGCTGGAGCTTTCGCTGCCGCTCAAGGCGGATTGCCCGCCGGACAGTGAGCTTTACCCCGAGGTGTGGCTCAGCGCGGAGAACCTCCAATGCACCTGCGCGGGCGGCGCGCTGGAGGTGTCCATTACAGCTCATGTCGAGGGAGCGGTGCTGTGCCGCACCGCCTGCACCTGTGTAGGAGCCATCGAACTGGGGGAGCCGCTGGCCCCGGCAGACCCGGAGATCTCCCTGCGCATCTATTACGCGCAGGCCGGTGAGGAGCTGTTTGCCATCGCGCGGCGCTTCCATGTTTCGCCGGGCCAGATGCTCGCCGCCAACGATCTGCCTGCTGACGCCGAGGCCCTGACCGAAGCGCATCGCCTGCTCGTACCCGGCGCGTAACAAAACAGAAAAAGGAGAAAAACCATGTTTGTGTATCGCAGAAAAGCACAGTACCATGAAACAGACCAGATGGGCATCATCCACCACGCCAACTACCTCAAATGGATGGAGGAGGCCCGCGTCGGATTTATGGACCAGATGGGACTGGGCTATAAGGAAGTAGAGCAGTACGGGATCGTGTCGCCGGTGGCGGGCATATCGGTGGATTACAAAAAACCGGTCCACTTTGCGGATGAGGTGGAGATCCGTGTTTGGGTGAAGAGATATACCGGCGTGCTTCTGGAGATGGGCTATGAATTTGTGGACCTTACCAGCGGCGGGCTGTGCACCACAGCATCCTCCCGTCACTGCTTTTTGAAGGATGGCCAGATCACCTCTCTCAAGCGCTCTCTGCCGGAACTGGACGCGAAGATCCGCGCCGCCTGCGAGCCAGAGAGCGGCTCCTGAGCATAAGACCCGCCCGGGCTAAACTCCCAGGCGGGTCTTGTG
>JBJERT010000325.1:7369-14902 GCA_051882435.1 Faecalibacterium sp. | reverse complement strand
TTCCTTTTTTTCAAAAAAGGAACAAAAAAGAAAAAAGGAACAAAAAATCTTTCGCGCTTCCTGCAACATTTTGCGCCGCAAAGGAGTATTACAAAGAAGAAGCATTTTGAGAAGGGATGAGCGACTGTGAAAAAGACCATTTCCCGCCGGGGATTTCTGAGAGCTGGTGCGGCGGCGGCCGCGGCCGGGCTGCTGGCGGGCGCGCCTGCTGCCGCGGCAGCGGCGCCCGCGGCGGAACAGGAGAACTGCCTCGAGGCCCTGTTCCCGGCCCAGAAAAAACCCAAATACATCTTTCTGTTCATCGGCGACGGCATGGGCACCGCCCAGATCCAGATGACCCGCTTCTATAAGGGCACGATGGAGAACGGCGGCGCGGTGGTGGACGCGGACCTGAGCTTCACCGTTTTCCCGCAGACCGGCCTCGTCACCACCTATGACAGCACCTCCTTCTGCCCGGATTCCGCTTCCACGGCTTCTTCCATCGCCAGCGGCCATAAGGTCGAGAGCGACACCCTGAACGTCTCGCCCTGGACCCACGACGAGATCTACAGGACCATCGCGGAGCATCTGCACAACGACAAGGGCTGGAAGGTGGGCATCGTGACCACCGTTAACGTGGACCACGCCACCCCGGCGGCGTTCTATGCTCATCAGAACAGCCGCAAGAACTATGTGGAGATCAGCGCGGAGCTGGCCCACAGCGGTTTTGAATATTTCGCGGGCGGCGATTATCAGGACGAGAGCTGGAAAAACACCCACGGCCTGATCCCTTCGGGGCAGGAGCTGGCGCGGCATCAGTATTACAACGTCGTGACCACTCAGGCGGAGGCCGAGGCGCTGAAGCCCGGCGCGGGCAAGACGGTCGTCATCGCGGAGAAGCTGGCCGACTCTAAATCGCTGAATTACGCGCTGGACGCGCAGCCCGGCGAGTGGAAACTGACCGACTATGTGAAAAAAGGCATCGAACTGCTGGACAACGACAAGGGCTTTTTCATGATGGCCGAGGCGGGCAAGGTGGACTGGGCCTGCCACGCCAACGACGCGGCCTCCTGCATCCATGAGGTGCTGGAGCTGAGCAACGCGGTGCAGGCGGCGGTGGAGTTCTATCAGGCCCACCCGGATGAGACGCTCATCCTCGTCACCGCCGACCACGAGACCGGCGGCCTGTCGCTGGGCTATGCCACCACCAATTACAGCACCTATCTGACCCAGCTTTCCAAACAGACCGTTTCCGCCGCCAAATTCATGCTGGAGTACATCCCGCGGTTCCGCGAACAGAAGCTCTCCTTTGAGCAGGCGATGCAGGAGGTCCGGCAGTGCTTTGGCCTCGTGCTGCCCACCGACCCGGACGCGGCCAGCGCGGGCCGCCTGTGCCTGACCGACTACGAGACCGGCCAGCTCCGCGAAGCCTACGAGCGCACTCTGGCCGTGGGCGCGTCCTCGCAGGCCAAGATGAGCCAGCAGGACTATGAGCACTATGGCCCCTATGACCCCTTTACCATGGCGGTCTGCCACACGCTGAACCACAAGTCCGGCGTGAACCACAGTACATACTGTCATTCCGGCGCGCCGGTGGCGCTCTATGCCATGGGCGCGGGCGCGGAGACCTTCAACGGTGCCTACGACAACACCGAGATCTACCACAAGCTCGCCGAGCTGACCGGCGTGGAATAAACCACGACCATCGTCCCCCACATGCCCCGCCCTTCCGCACAGTCTGCGGAAGGGCGGGGCGCTGTGTTTCTGGATTTTACATCCATTGCCAAAGTTTTGCCGGAGGCGGGGAAAGTGAGCCGGGATTTTACCAAAACTTTTCGGGGGCATGGTTTCGGCGCGGCGGCGTTCCGGGTACAATAGGGCCGTTCCCGCAAGAAGAAATACGACCCGCCTTTGGTAAGAAGGCGCCTTGAAATGTGAGGTATCCTACGATGAAAAAGAACGCACTCTCCCGCCGCAGCTTTCTGAAAGCCGGTGCGGCCTCGGCAGCCGCCGGTCTGCTGGCCTGCGCCCCGACCGCTTCGGCCGAGTCGCCCGCCGCGCTCCCGCAGGAGGAAAACTGCCTGCCCGGCCTGTTTGAGAAAAAGCCCAAGTACATCTTCCTGTTCATCGGCGACGGCATGGGCACCGCCCAGATCCAGACCGCGCGCTTCTACAAAGGCACGACCGAAAACAACGGCGCCGTGGTGGAGGGCGAGCTGAGCTTTACCACGTTCCCGCAGGTGGGCAGCGTGACCACCTACGACAGCACTTCCTTCTGCCCGGACTCCGCCTCCACGGCGACCTCCATCGCCACCGGCTACAAGACCGAGAGCGGCGTCATCAATATGTGCCCCTGGACCCGGGATGTGCCGTATGAGACCATCGCGGAGAAGCTCCACCGTCAGAAAGGCTACAAAGTGGGCGTGGTCTCCACCGTCAATATCGACCACGCTACCCCGGCGGCATTCTATGCGCATCAGGCCAGCCGCAAGAATTATTATGAGATCGGCGTGGAGCTGGCCAACAGCGGCTTTGAATATTTTGCGGGCGGCGAGTTCCAGAAGGTGAACGGAAACGGCGCGGTCCCCTCCAACCATGCCGTGGCCGCGCAGGCGGGCTATCGCGTCGTGACGACGCAGGCCGATGCCGCGGCGCTCAAGCCCGGCGCAGGCAAGACCCTCATCATCGCCGAGAAGCTGGCGGACGGCAAGGCCATGAACTATGCGCTGGATGCCCGCCCCGGCGAGTGGAAGCTGACCGACTATGTGAAGAAAGGCATCGAGCTGCTGGACAACAGCCGCGGCTTCTTCCTGATGACCGAGTCCGGCAAGATCGACTGGGCCTGCCATGCCAACGACGCGGCGGCATCGGTCCACGATGTGCTGGAGCTGAGCAACGCGGTGCAGGCGGCGGTGGAGTTCTATCAGGCCCACCCGGACGAGACGCTCATCCTTGTGACCGCCGACCACGAGACCGGCGGTCTGGCACTGGGCTACAAGACCACCAACTACGACACCTTCCTGACTAACCTGACCCATCAGGGCGTGTCCTATGCGCGGTATGATACCGACTGTGTGGCGGGCTATATCGCCCACCAGCTGCCCTTTGAAGCCGCCATGGAGGACGTGAAGCGCTGCTTTGGCCTTGTGCTGCCCACCGACCCCGACGCGGCCAGGGCGGGCAAGCTGCTGCTGACCGAGTATGAGGTCCAGCAGCTCCGCGACGCCTACGAGCGCACCCTGACGGTGGGCGCGTCCTCGCAGGCCAAGATGAGCCAGCAGGATTATGAGCTGTATGGTACATATCAGCCCTTCTCCATGGCGATCTGCCACATCCTGAGCCACAAGTCGGGTCTGGACCACACGACCTATGCGCACACCGGCGCGCTGGTCAACCTCTACGCGCTGGGTGCTGGCGCTGAAAAATTCTGCGGCGCCTACGACAACACCGAGATCTACCACAAGCTCGCCGAGCTGACCGGCGTGGAATAAGCCCCAAACGCCAACAAAAAGCCCGCCCCGCCCTTCCGCACAGTCTGCGGAGGAGCGGGGCGGGCTTATCGTGTTTCAGAACAGTGAGAAGGTCTTTTTGGACTCCCACTCGAGGATGCGGCCGCTGGCGGCATCCAGAACGCATTCGTACTCGACGCCATCGTATTTCAGCTCGATCTCATAGACCAGATGTCCGTCCTCACTTTCCAGAGTGCATTTGCGGATATCACTGAGCGATGCGCCCGGCACCCGCTCCAGCACGGTCTTTTTGGCGGCGTCCGCGCTCACGTTGAGCGTGGTGGCGGCGGCAGCGGCGTCGGTCGTGGCAGAGGAGGCCGCGTCCGCGGCGACCGGGGTCACAACGAGCAGGTCCTGCTCACTGCACAGCGGGGAACCATCTACGGCGGACAGCTCGTATTCGTACTGAACGCTGTTGGCCGTGAAGCGCAGCTCGTAGATCGGGGCACCGTGCTCGCTGTCCAGCTTGCAGCGGGTGAAGCTGGCGTCCCCGGCGTCCACACCCGCGAGGGCCAGTGCCTTCTGGCGGGCTTCTTCCTCGCTCAGTACGACCTTGCCGGTGGGGGCGGCGCTGTGGGAATCGTATTCCATGTGCAGCAGCATGCCGTCTGAGGCACGGAAAATAGATTCGTATTCCGCGTTCGTGGCGGAAACGGTGAATTTGACCTCGTAGGCCAGACTGCCGCCCACGGTGTCGCGCTCGGTGCGCAGATGGGTGGCGTCGGCCTCCTTCACGCCCGCGAGCGCCAGCGCCTTCCGGCGGGCGGCGGCCTCATCCAGCGCATCCGCAGAGGCGTTCTCTGTGTCCAGCACGACGGACGGGGATACCTCTGCCGCAGTGCTATCGGAAACGGAAGAGTCCGGCTGCTGGGCATAGGCCGTACAGCCGGTCAGGAACGCGGCGGCAAGAAGCCCCGCGGCCAGACGGGAAAAGTCTTGTTTCATCAGGAATCACACCTTTCTGTGTCAAAATGCCCCGTGCGGGGCGAAAGCGGCTGTCTGTCTTTATTATACCGACAACCGCGCTGAAATTCATGAAAACTCTCTGAATATTTGGGAAGAACGCAAAAAGCCCGCGCGGCGGGAGCACGAACGGGCTCGGGCCGCGCGGGCAGGGCTGCAAAAGCAGCGTGTTACAGCAGGATATACTTGAGGATGAACAGAACGGTCAGCACATACATCAGGGGGCTGATCTTCTTCTCCTTGGCCTTGCCGGTCAGCAGGTTGAGCAGGGTCCAGGAGATGACGCCGATGGCGATGCCCTCCGAGATGCTGTAAGCGGTGGGCATGGCCAGGATGGTCAGGAAGGCCGGGATGGCGTCGCCCATATCGTTGAAGTCGATCTTGGCCACGGAGCCCATCATGTAGAAGCCCACGATGATCAGGGCCGGAGCGGTGGCAAAGGAGGGGATGGTCAGGAACAGCGGGCTGAAGATGACCGAGGCCAGGAACAGCAGGCCGGTGGTCATGGCAGTCAGGCCGGTGCGGCCGCCCTCGGTCACGCCGGAAGCGCTCTCAACGTAGGTCGTGGTGGTGGAGGTGCCGAACACGGCACCCACACAGGTGGCACCGGCGTCCGCCAGCAGAGCGCCCTTGATGCGGGGCAGCTTGCCGTCCTTGTCCAGCATGTCGGCCTTGGAGGCCACGCCGATCAGGGTGCCCAGCGTGTCGAACAGGTCCACGAACATGAAGGAGAACATGACGACCAGGAAATCCAGGATGCCCACGCCGCTGAAGTCCGCCTTGAACACCTGGCCGAAGGTCTGGCCGAAGGAGGAGAAATCAAAGCTGATGAACGCGGTGGGGATGACGGAGTACATGCCGTTGGCGGGGTCGGGGATGTAGATGCCCAGCAGCTCGCAGACGATGCCCAGCAGCCAGGTGAGCAGGATGCCGTACAGGATGCCGCCCTTTACCCGCTTGACCAGCAGGATAGCGGTGATGAGCACGCCCACCAGCGTCAGGATGGCGCCCACGCCCACGCTGTGGAAGGTCTCGCCCTTGAAATGCTGATAGGTGACGAGGGTGGCGTCGTTGTTGACGATGAGCTTGGCGTTCTGCAGGCCGACGAAGGCGACGAACAGACCGATCGCCACGCTGACCGCGGATTTCAGGGTCAGGGGAATGGCGTTGAACAGGGCCTCACGCACGTTGGTGAGGGACAGCACGATAAAGATGATGCCTTCCACAAAGACAGCCATCAGGGCCAGCTGCCAGCTGTAACCCATGGACAGCACGACAGTATAGGCAAAATAGGCGTTCAGGCCCATGCCGGGAGCCAGCGCAAAGGGATAGTTGGCCAGCAGAGCCATCAGAGCAGTGCCGACAAAGGATGCCAGCGCGGTGGCGATCAGAACGGCGTTCGCGTCCATGCCCGTAGCGGACAGGATGCTGGGGTTGACCGCAAGAATGTACGCCATGGTCATGAAGGTGGTGATGCCCGCCATGACCTCGGTCTTTACGTCCGTGCGGTTCTCCTTGAGATGAAAGACGTTTTCAAGCATGAAAGTTCCTCCTGAGAACAAGAAAGAAATCCCGCCCGAACCGAGGCGGGAAAAAGAACGAGACCTATTGTACCACGCAGGCACCGGATTTGTCCACAGTTTGGACACACTTTCTTCATTTTTTGGAAAATTGTCGAAGAAGCGGCGCAAATTCTCCGTCCGCGGCGCAAAACTGCACCAAGGAATCCCGGAAAAGTCGTACTTTTTACGCTTCGCGCAGGAATGAGCTTTTTTCATGGGAAGCTTCAGCTTTCGTCGCTTTCCAAAGTCCAAAGCCCATGCTAATATAATCTTAATGAAAGCAAAAGGGAGATGACGGCTTTATGGCGAACAAAAAACTGACCTTCCGGCAGCGTGTTCTGGTCTCGACGACGCTGTTCGGGATGTTCTTCGGCGCGGGGAACCTGATCTTTCCGGTGCATCTGGGCCAGATGGCGGGCAGCAGGCTCGTCCCGGCGGCGGCAGGCTTTATCCTGACGGCGGTGGGCATCCCCATTCTGGGCGTTGCCGCCATTGGCAGCACCCATTCGGACGGCTTGCAGGATCTGGCGGACCGGGTGGGCAAACGGTACAGCATGAGCTTCACCTGCCTGCTCTATCTGACCATCGGGCCTTTTTTCGCCATCCCGCGCTGCGCCACCACCTCATTCACTACCGGCATCCTGCCGCTGACAGGGCAGAACTGCCCCGAGCGGCTGGCGCTGTTCATTTTTTCGCTGGCGTTTTTTGCGCTGGTGCTGTTCTTTTCGCTCCGGCCGGCGGATATCACGGTCTGGATCGGCAAGATCATCAACCCGGTCTTTCTCGGCTTTCTGGCGATCCTGGTGTTCGCCGCGCTGCTGCATCCCGGTGCGGCGGCGGGCGGCATCGAGCCGGAGCCTGCCTACCAGAGCGGCGCGTTCTTTTCGGCCCTCATCGAGGGATATGGCACCATGGATGCGATCGCCGGACTGGCGTTCGGCATCGTGGTGGTGGATATCATCCGCCGCATGGGGGTGGGGGAGGACCGGGACGTTTCCCGGGAGGTGCTGTATTCCGGCGCGCTGGCCGGGCTGCTGATGGCCTGCATCTACGCCCTCACCATCCTGATGGGGGCGCAGTCCCGGGGGCTGTTCGCGCTGTCGGAAAACGGCGGCATCGCGCTGGCGCAGATCGCGGGGCACTATCTTGGCCGGGCGGGCAGCGTCATTCTGGCTGTGACCATCACGCTGGCCTGCCTCAAGACCTCGATCGGACTGGTCACGAGCTGCTCCGAGACCTTCGTGCGGATGTTCCCGGGGCGGGTCTCTTATCGGGCTTGGGCCGTGGGCTTCACCGCGTTCTCGTTTGCCGTCTCGAATGTGGGCCTCTCCGCCATTCTGGAGCTGAGCCTGCCGGTGCTGATGCTGCTCTATCCGCTGGCCATCGTGCTGATCCTGATGGCGCTGCTGGGCGGGGCGTTCGGCCATGACCCGGCAGTCTACCGCAGCGTCACGCTCTTTACACTGGCGGCCGCGGTGTTCGACGGGCTGCGGGCGCTCCCGGACAGCATCCAGAACGGC
>JBJERT010000325.1:0-7269 GCA_051882435.1 Faecalibacterium sp. | reverse complement strand
AAATGAGAAAATTGTGTAAACTGAGATACAACAATGCATCGTTCGCAGCGGAGGGGAAAGCGCCCCTCGGCGAAGGATGCGGATAAAGGAGAGCATCATGAGAGAGCAAGCAAAGCAACCGCACCGCATCCGCCGGGCGTTTGCGTCGCTGCTGGCGGGAGCCGTTCTATTGGCCAGCTTCCCGCTCGCGGCCTTCGCAGACGATGGGGCGGCAGCCGCCGGGGGATGGAAATTCTCCGGCTTCGGCACCTCGACCTCGGCCGCGGCCAACACACTGAAGGAGGGCGCGGACATCGCCACCGCCGTTTCGCTGACCTCCTGCACCGTCAAAGAGGACGGCACCATCGATAAAAAGGGCGGCAAGTTCGTGGCGGATTCCCCCGCGGACGGTATCTCGTTCTACTACACCACCATCGACCCGACCAAGGAAAACTTTGTCCTTCAGGCCGATGTGACCATCGACTATATCAACCCTGCCCCGGACGGACAGGAGGGCTTCGCGCTCATGGTGCGTGATACCATCAGCGGTTCGGGCAGCTACTTCTCCAACCAGATCTCGGTCACGGGCACCAAGCTCCCGCTGGACGGCGTGGAGATCAAGGATGCCGTGGGCGTGCGCTACTATACGGGCATCATCTCCAACGAGACGGCGGCCTCCAATGACGTGAAGGCGGTCCGTGAGGCGTTCAGCGCCCAGCCCATCCAGAAGGGCGACGTCTACCGTGTCCGGCTCGAAAAGACCAACAACGGTTATGTTGCCACGCAGTACGCCATCAACGCGGACGGCACCACCGGTGCTGTGGTGGGCAGCACAACCCTGTACATCCCGGCAAAGGATACCAGTGCCACCAAGGTGAGCAAGTATTCGGAGCTGGATGACCCCATGACCGTGCAGGAGGCCAGCACCGCCTACGTCGGCTTTGCGGCGGCCCGCGGCATGAATGTCACCTTCTCCAACATCACCTATACCACCAGCGCGTGGGATGCCGCCCAGTGGACGACCCAGCCCACCAGCTACGTGGAGCCGAGCTACCAGATCACCAGCCCCTCCACCTGCGCGGAGAGCAGCTATGAGCTGGTGTTCAAGGCCAACGCCGACGGTGTGGCTACCGTTTACGCCAACGGCAAGGCCGTGGACAAAAACGTCGCGGTCAAGGCGGGCGAAGAACTGGTGCGCTCCTACGCGGTGAGCAAGGACACCACCTTCAAGGTCCAGTTCACCCCGGATAAGAGCTATGCCATCAGCGCCTACGAGAAGCTGAGCGATTACTCCACCAAGACGGTCGAAAAGAAGGTCACGGTCCGCAAGCTGGGCCAGGGCGGCACCATCTACGTCTCGCCCACTGGCACTTCCGCCCACAACGGCAAGTCCGCGGCAGATGCAGTGGACCTGCAGACCGCGCTGAGCTACGCTTCGGCGGGCCAGACCGTCCTGCTGGAGAGCGGCGTCTACGCTCTGACCGGTGAGCTGAAGATCGAGCGCGGCCGCAACGGCACCGAAGCGCAGCCCATCACCGTGACCACCGCCGACGGCAAGTATGCGACGCTGGACTTTGGCGGCGTGGGCACCGGCTTCACCGCCTGGGGCGACTGGTGGAACATCAGCAAGCTGAACATCACCGCCACCGCCGACGGCTCCAAGGGCATGCAGCTGGCAGGCAGCCACTGCATCCTGGAGCAGATGAATTTCTACAACAACGGCAACACGGGCCTGCAGATCTCCGGCGTGTCCACCGACACCATCGAGCGCTGGCCCAGCTATAACACGGTCAGGAACTGCACCTCCATGAACAACGCCGACCGCGCCATGGAAGATGCCGACGGCTTTGCCGCCAAGCTGACCACCGGCGTGGGCAACGTCTTTGACGGCTGCATCGCCGCGTATAACGCAGATGACGGCTGGGATCTGTTCGCCAAGGCGGCTACCGGCTCCATCGGCGCCGTGACCATCCAGAACAGCGTGGCCTACAAGAACGGCTACCTCATGCTCCAGAAAGAGGCCGCCAAGAAGGAAGCCTTCACGTTCCCCACGGTCTCCTGCGACGATAACGGCAACCTGAGCTTCTCCAACGTGGGCGTGACCATCGAGGCGGGCAACGGCAACGGCTTCAAGATGGGCGGCACCAACCTGCCCGGCGACCATAAGCTCGTCAACTCGATCTCCTACGACAACGCCGCCAAGGGCATCGACTCCAACTCCTGCCCCGACGTCAAGGTCTACAATTCCACCTCCTACAATAACGAGGGCTACAACGTCGCTCTCTACACCAACAACAAGTCTGCGGCCACCGGCTATGCGGCAGAGGGCGTGATCTCCTTCCGCAAGGGCACCGACGGCAAGGAGCAGCTGGGCCTGCAGAGCCAGAGCAGCACCGCCGTCTACGGCGAGAGCAATTTCTACTGGGACAGCGAGACCCAGACCAGCCACAACAATTCCTCCAATGCCATCACCGTGAGCGAGAGCTGGTTCCAGAGCCTGGATACCTCGGTGGAGCCTTCCCGCAATGCGGACGGCAGCATCGATATGCACGGCCTGCTGCTGCTCACCGCCGAGGGCCTGGCGGCGACGGCTGCCGGCGCGCGCGGCGCGGCATGGGGCCAGGCGGAGCCTGCCAGGGCGACCATCTGGGTCGTGGGCGACTCCACGGTCTCTCCCTTCAGCGACAGCTACTATCTCCCGCGTGAGGGCTACGGCGAGGAGCTGGACTACTACTTCAACGCCAACGTCTACAATCTGGCCGTTTCCGGCGCGTCCAGCAAGGACTTCACCGGCATGGCGAACTATAAGACCCTGATGAACGGCTCCGACGCAGTGCCCGCGCTGGGCGACGCCGAGGGCGACAAGTTCCTCATCATCGGCTTCGGCCACAATGACGAAAAGACCGAGGATGCCCGCTACACCGACCCCAACGGCGATTATCTCACCGCAGGTTCCTTTGCGAACAGCCTCTACGTCAACTACATCCAGCCCGCGCTGGAGCGCGGCGTGACCCCGGTGGTCTGCACGCCCATCGCCCGCCTGACCGCGGAGAACACGCTGGCCAGCTATGAGGGCGCTTCCAGCCACAAGACCTCGGATGTCACCATCGACGGCCGCACCTTCGCGGGCGGCGATTACGCACAGGCCATCCGTGATATGTGCAGCCAGCTGGGCCTCATCTGCGTGGACCTGACGGCCGCCACCGTGCAGGAGAACGTGGCGATGGGCAAGAACGCTCAGTGGACCCACGCCTTCACCGGCGCGAAAGAGGGCAAGAACGGTGCCATGACCGCCACCGGCCTCGATCTGACCCATACCAACAGCTACGGCGCAAAGCTGAACGCATGGCTGATCTCCGAGCTGACGGCTTCCACCCCGCTGGGCGCTTACAGCAAGGGCAAGGCCAAGCCCAGCTATGAGCTGTACTTCGGCGACGCGGTGAACCCGGACTATGTGCCTTCCAGCTACACGTCTCCCACTGAGACCAGCAAGCTGTGGGCCTCCTTCACCGATGCCAACGGCATGGTCTGGAACGGCACCGCCTTTGGCAACGTGGGCGGCGACGATAAGATCACCGGCGGCGACTTCTCCGCGGTGGTCACGGATTCCACTGTGACCCTTGGCGTCAAGAACAACCGCGGCAAGATCGCCTCCACCGTGGACGGCATCATGATGTACTACATCCAGATCCCGGCGGGCACTACCTTCACCCTGACCGCCAAGGCCACGGTGAACCATCTGGAGAAGAACAATCAGGTCTCCTTCGGCCTGATGGCCCGTGACGATCTGTACATCGACACCAGCATCTCCGACCCCATCGGCGACTATGTGGCGGTCGGCACCCGCAATCAGGGCAAGATCAACTGCTTCGGCCGCAAGAGCGGTGAGCTGTACGACGGCCCGTCTGCCTCCAAGAAATATGATGTGGGCGATACCGTAGAGCTGAAGCTCGTGGGCACCGCCGACGGCTACACCCTGACCTATGGCGAGAACGCCACGGTCTCGGCAGGCTTCGACTACGCGCTGACCGCTGTGGACTCCGATTATGTCTATGTCGGCTTCTATGTGGCGCGCAACGCGAACGTGACCTTCAGCGATATCTGCCTGGAGGCCGAGCTGCCCCAGACCTCTCTGCTGGAGGAGTGCTGGAAGAAGGTCCAGCAGTTCCCCGCATGGCTGGGCGAGCTGGCACAGAGCGTGTTCCAGTAAGCAAAAAATGATCCCCGGGCGACCGGGAGCAGCAGGAGGCTGCCGCAGCGATGCGGCAGCCTCTTTTGTCTCTGTTTTGTCCATGTTGGAAAGAAGTAAAAGGAAGAGTGATCTTACTTTGTCGAAAATGCTTGCAATTTGGCCGGAGATTGTGTATCCTAGCCACAGAGATATCTTATAGCGATCCATAAATTTAGCGCGAACAAGGTCCCCTCCATGAGGGGGCTGTCTCCGCAGGCGGCTGGGGGAGCGGCGGCGAGCAATACTCCTTCCGTCATCGCTTCGCGATGCCACCTCCCTCATGGAGGGAGGCTTTGACGCGGTCGGAGACTCCCGTGCGATTTTATCGTATTGCTATAAAGACCCAGAAGGAGGGAACGACCCATGAAAAAATGGCTTGCAATGCTGCTGGCTGCGGCGCTGCTGCTGACAGGCTGCGGAACGGCGGCTTCTACGGCGAACTCCGCATCGCAGGGGCCGAACGTGGCCTCGGAGACGGCCAGCCTGCCCGATGACGACTGGACCGTGATGCTGTACATGTGCGGTACCGATCTGGAGAGCAACTACGGGATGGCGACGCTCAACCTGGCGGAGGTGGCCCAGACCGAACCGGGCGACGGCGTGAATTTTGTGTTCCAGACCGGCGGTGCCATGGAGTGGTACGCGGAGGAAGAGGAGAGCGTGGGGCTGGCGATCCGCTCCGATGTGCTCCAGCGCTACCAGTATGACGCCGACGGCTTCGCGCTGGTGGACGAGCAGCCGCTGGCGAACATGGCTTCCACCAACACGCTGTCGGAATTTATCACCTGGGGCGCGCAGAACTATCCCGCCAAGCATTATGCGGTGATCCTGTGGGACCACGGCGGGGGCACGTCCGGCCTGATCTATGATGAGCTCCACGACTCCATGATGTCGGTGGACCAGCTTGGTGCAGCGCTGAAAAAGTCCGGCGTCCATCTGGACCTCGTGGTCATGGACGCCTGTCTGATGGCGACGCTGGAGACCGCGCAGGATCTGGCACCCTATGCGGATTATTTGGCCGCCGCCGAGGAGACCATGCCGGGCGAGGGCATGGACTATACGAGCTGGCTGCAGCTGATGTATGATGAGCCGCAGTCCGACGCGCGGGCCATCGGCAGCGCCATCGTCGCAGGCGTGCGGGAAAAGTATAAGGAGTCGGAGGACGTCAGTGAGACCCATACCTCGACCTTCTCCCTCATCGACCTGAGCCGCATCGACGCGGTGGCGGATGCCTTTGCCGTGATGTGCAAGGAGATGAGCGCACTGCTGGACGACCCCGTCCAGTATCAGAGCTTTGCCTACGCGACCTCGCTGACCGAAAGCTATTTTTACCCGGAAATGAAGGATCTGGCGGATTTTGCCGCCCGCGCCAAGGGCAACGGCATTTCGGATGCGGCGGCGGGCGCGGTGATCGAAGCGGTGGAAGCCGCAGTGGTGGACTTCTTCACCTTTGACGGCCACAGCAACGGCCGCGGCCTGACCTTCTACGCCGACCCGAACGGGAGCAAGGCATATCTGAACAATTATGCCCGCCTGTGCAAGATCCCGGAATATCTGGCCTATCTCGACGCAGTCAACACGGGCTGGGCAGCCCCGGCCTGGGTCTATGAGCAGACCGAGGAGGTGCCGGAGGTCGCCAGCGACGTCTATCTGCCTGACGCCGAGGTCACGCTGACGGAGGACGGACATCTCCAGCTGACCATCACCCGCGGCCTGCAGGGCGTGAACGAGGTGAGCTATCAGCTTGCCTGGGTGGACCCGGAGACCGGCAAGGAGTATTCGCTGGGCCGGAACTTTGATGTGGACGGCAGCTTCTCCACCGGCGTGTTCCAGGACCATTTTGACGGCAAGTGGCCGTCCCTCAACGGCATCCCCTGCCAGATACAGATGGTGCGCCAGACGGAAAAATACAATTTGTATAATATCCCGGCGTATCTCTTGAATGAAGAGGAGGAGGGGCTGGTCAGCTTCCGGGTGGGCTATGTCTACGATACCCCGCTGGACCAGCCGGTGGAAAACGATATGGACCCGCTGGCAGGCGTCTACCAGCTCTATGGCGTCTGGGAAGAATACGATGACGACCAGTTCGATATGCCGTCCCGCAGCTCTTCCCCCATGGAAGAGGTATACGGCTATGACTGCTACCTCATCTGGGGCAGAAGCCTGCTGGAGCAGAATAAGACGACGCTGGACGAAACCTTCATCTTTGAGGACGCAGTCCTGCCGGACGGTGTCTATACCTATGCATTTGTCATCACCGATGTATTCGGCAGAAACCATACGACGGACGGCGTGACCATCCTTGTGGAAGACGGTGAGGCGACCTTCGTGATGGATGACGAGGACGCCGCCGCGTGACACAGTCACAGATAGACGGCGCAAACCGTGCTATACTGTTGTCAGAGCAAAAGAGAGCCAGACTGAAACAGGTCCGGCATCTCCTGAAAAACTGATAAAAAACAGGACCCTGCCCTGAACGGCAGAGGAAGGAAGGTAATCTATGGAGACCAAATTCTATTACTGCAAGCACTGCGGCCAGATCATCGAGATGGTCAAGGGGCGCGGTGTGCCGGTGTTCTGCTGCGGCGAGAAGATGGTGGAACTGGTGGCGGGCGCCACGGACGGCGCGGCCGAAAAGCATGTCCCCGTCTATACGGTGGAAGGCAGCAAGGTCACGGTCACGGTCGGCTCGGTGGAGCACCCCATGCAGGAGGCTCATTGGATCGAGTGGATCCGCGTGGAGACCGAGCAGGGTGTGCAGACCCGCGCGCTGAAGCCCGGCCAGCCGCCCAAGGCGGAGTTCGCCCTGACCGAGGGCGACAGCGTCAAGGCGGTCTACGCTTACTGCAACCTGCATGGTCTGTGGAAGGCATAAATCTGTTTCTTTTCCCCGCCGCATGGAGCGCGTTGCCCCGTGCGGCGGGCTTTTTTGCGCACGGAAGCCTCGTCTGCGGAATTTTTTGTTTCCATTTACTTTACAATCCGGCCAAAAGGCGGTATCCTTGGAGTAAGACACGCGGTCTGCGCGAATCGCTGAGAGCTGATAGCAGTCCATCAAT
>JBJERT010000324.1:0-3062 GCA_051882435.1 Faecalibacterium sp. | reverse complement strand
AATCCGCGAGAAAACTCCCTCAAAAGATTGACTTTTCAACAGGTTCTTTGGTATACTTCACTCGACCCTTCGTATTTTCCTGTGTTGCGCGGGCCATGCGCCCCTCTGGAGGTAACATTTTATGATCCGTATTCTCACCGATTCCGCGTCCGATATCCTTCCCGAAGAAGCCGAACAGCTTGGAGTCACTGTGATCCCGCTGAACGTCACTTTCGAGGATGGTTCTGTCATCCGTGACGGCGTGGATATGACCCCCACCGAATATTATACCCGTCTGGCTGCGTGCCACAAGCTGCCCACCACCAGCCAGCCCAGCCCGGAGCTGTTTGAACGATTCTACCTCGAGGCGGAGTCCGCCGGGGATGAAGTGATCGGTATTTTCCTGTCACAGGAGCTTTCCGGTACCTTCCAGTGCGCCAAGCTGGCCGCGGACATGGCCAACGTAGACAATGTTTATTTCATCAACAGTGAGACGGTCTGTCTGGGCGAGTCTCTGCTGGTGCGTCTGGCCGTACAGCTCCGGGACGAGGGCCGGAGCGCCGCCGCCATCGCCTCTCTGCTGGAGCTGGCCAAGAAGCACCTGCATCTGGTGGCCGTCATCGACGACCTGAAATACCTGCGCAAGGGCGGCCGCCTGTCCGGCGCGGCAGCAGTCGCGGGCGGGATGCTGGGCATCAAACCGCTGATCTGCGTCAAGGACGGCAAGGTCTCTGTGGCGGGCAAGGCCCGCGGTCTGCCCGGCGCCTATGTGGCTCTGTTCAAGAAGCTGGATGAGATGGGCGGTGTTCATCCCACTTTCCCCTCGATGGCGGGCTACTCTTCCGCTCTGCGTGAGGTGGAGCCCATCCAGACCTACCTGTGCAACAACCTGTCGCTGAAAAAGGCGCTGGTGCGCCAGATCGGCTGTGTCATCGGCACACACGCAGGCCCCGGCGCGTTCGGTCTGGCCTTCTTCGACAAGGATCTGGTCCTGGAAGCATACGGCGCGTAATTTTTCCATTTTTCTTTTCTTTGCGTAAAGCAAGTCCCCGGCGCGGAGGTTCCGTTCCGGGGACTTGTTTTTTCTTATTGCAGCAGGTTGACCAGCAAAATCGCCGCGCCCAGCGCCACCAGCACCACACCGGTAGCCCGATTCAGAACGGCAGGCTCCGCTTTGTTCGCAAAACGGGCCGCGACCCGCGCCCACAGCAGAGTGAACAGCACACACAGCGCCAGCACCAGCAGATCGGGCGCGCCGCCAATGACGAAATGAGACACCGCACCGGTGAAGGCCGTGAAGGCCATAATAAACACACTGGTGCCCACCGCGGTTTTCAGCTCATAGCCCAGCACACTGGTCAGGATGAGCAGCATCATCATGCCGCCGCCCGCGCCGACAAAGCCGCAGATCAGGCCGATGAAGATGCCGCAGAGCACGGACTGGACCACCCGTTTCCGGGCGGAGACCCCCTCCATCGCCTCTTTGGTGGTCATGACCGGACGGACGATGAACTTGATGCCCAGCAGCATCGTCATCCCGGTGGAGAAGCTGCCCATGGTCTGGTTGGGCATCTTGCTGGCGACCCAGCTGCCCACCATCGTGAAGCAGAGCACCGTCAGCATCATGACAAGGCCGTTTTTGATATCCAGATTCTTGTTTTTCCCATAGGTATACGCTGAAACGGCGCTGGCCAGCACGTCACTGGCCAGCGCGATGCCCACCGCCTCGTAGGCGGGCATGCCCAAAAAGGTGATGAGCATCGGGGTAATGACCGCCGCCGCGCTCATACCGGCGAAACCGGTGCCAAGGCCCGCGCCCATGCCCGCAAAAAAGCAGACCGCGACGACCACGGCCAAATGCGTCCCTATCTCCATGTACTTTTGTTCCTTCCACCCCGGCGCAGAGGGCTTTTTCCAGATTCCCGCCCGCTCCAGAAGCAGGTGGTCAAAATGCGTCAAAGAGCAGTATAACACCCGGATATTTCCAAACTGTGACCGCTGCCCCGCCGGATGTGAACAAACCGTAAACTGCGCGTTTTGGGAAAGGATATCGAGACGAATGTCTCTTACAGCAGCGCGTCGGACACCAGCTTGCCCAGCAGCAGCACCAGAACGACCAGCATCATGGGCCGGATAAAGCGCGCGCCCCGGGTCAGCGCAAGGCGGGAGCCGATCAGGTTGCCCGCGATGCCGCTGAGGGCGCAGGGGATGCCGATGGAGAACACCACCAGCTCGCTGGAAAGATACGTCACCAGGCTGGCGTAGTTGCTGGCGAGGTTCAGCACCTTGGCGTTGCCGCTGGCAGTGCGCAGATCAAACCCCATCAGCGTGGTGAACGCAATGATGGCAAAGGTCCCGGTCCCCGGCCCGAACAGACCGTCGTACAGGCCGATCCCCAGCCCGATGGCCACCGCCAGCAGGGCCTTTCTGCCGCTCATCACGCCGTCGTCGCGGTTCTCATCCGGCAGCTTGCGCCGCCATAAGATCAGCACCGCCGCCACCGGCAGGATGACCAGCATCATGGTGCGCAGCGCCTGCTCGCTGAGCAGCAGCACCAGCCGTGACCCCAGCCCGCTGCCCGCAAAGCTGCCCGCCGCCGCCAGCAGTCCCACTTTCAGGTCCATCGCCCCGCTTTTGAAAAACCGCAGCGTGGCAAAGGTGGTGCCGCAGGCGGCGCTGAATTTGTTCGTACCGTAGGTATAATGTACCGGCAGCCCCGCGAACAGATACGCAGGCAGGCTGATGAGGCCCCCGCCCCCTGCCGCCGAATCCACCAGCCCCGCAAACCCGGTCATGCACATCAAAAAAATCAGCATCGGAATGCTGAGCGTGATCCCTTCCATGAAATTTCCCCCTCTGTCCGCTCTGCTTCCTCAGTCCAGATATAACGCGCCCTCGCAGGCAAGGATCTGGTCTAAAATCATGCGGCTGACCCGCGCGCCGTAGACCATGGCGGGGTGGTCGTTGTATTCGATGATGTCGTGAAAGTCCTTGTTCATCAGCACGATGACATATTCGCCATAGGGGGTATGGATGATGCCGCCGTCGTTGCGGCAGGCGTTCATGCTGCCGCTCTTGCTGGC
>JBJERT010000323.1:0-3064 GCA_051882435.1 Faecalibacterium sp. | reverse complement strand
TTCTCTCCCGCAGAAGAACTCTGGCCGTCTGCGCGCAGATATGGTATACTATCCCTTGCAAAGCTGCGTTTTTTCCAAAGGATTCACGCAAAGTTCACATTTCTTCCCAAATCTCCGGTTATGATATGCTCAGGAATCGTTTGCCACTGAGCAAGGAGGGGCGTTTTTGTTATGGCCAAACTATTGATCGTAGATGATGAACCGCGCATCCGGGAGCTGATCCGGGAGCATCTGCTGCACGCCGGGTATGTATGCGAGGAGGCGGGCGACGGCTCGGCCGCGCTGGCGATGCTGTCGAGCGGGGGCTTCGATCTGGTGATCCTGGATGTAATGATGCCGTTTATGGACGGTATGACCTGCCTGCGGGAGATGCGCGCGCGGCACATCAACACGCCGGTCATCATCCTGACCGCCCGGGGCGAGGAATACGACAAGCTGGCGGGGCTGGAAGGCGGCGCGGACGATTATGTGGTCAAGCCCTTTTCTCCGCGGGAGCTGGTGGCCCGGGTGCGGGTAGTGCTCAACCGCACCATGCCCCGCCCCGAGACAGCCGGCAGCGCGATGATCTTCGGGGACCTGTCCATCGACACCGCCAGCCACACCGTCCGCGTGGCGGGCGAGGAGATCAGCCTCACGCCCAAGGAGTTCGATCTGCTGGTTTTTCTCGCGTCCAACAAGGGCATCGCCCTGAGCCGGGAAAAGATTTTGCAAAAGGTCTGGAATTACGATTACTTCGGCGAGGACCGCACCGTGGATACCCACGTCAAGATGCTGCGCGGCCATCTGGGGAAATGCCGGGGCTATATCGCCACGGTCTGGGGCATCGGCTACAAATTCGACCCCGACGCGGCCCGCTGACCGCGTATGCAGAGCCATAAACGGCAGCGCGGCGCGCTGGGCATCCGCGCCCAGCTCATGTGCTTCCTGAGTCTGATCTGTCTGTTCCTGCTGGTGCTGTTCTGGTTCCTGTGCACCCAGCTGCTGGAGCCGCTGTACATCCGCCACATCGAAAAGCAGCTCGGCGCGCAGCTCGAAAGCATCGTTGCCCGCATGGATGAGGCCATCGCCGAGGGAACGGTGCTCTCCCGCCGCTCATTTGGTACGCTGTTCATCAACGAGGACTTTTTTGACGCGCTGCGCGCGGACCTTTATCAGAACAGCGGTCTGAGCACGTTCTGCGTGGATATCTCGGACTCACCGCTGCGGCAGGTGTTCAAGGCAGAGAACCAGTATCCCTGTCTGGTGCACGAGAGCACACTGCCCGATGACAGCCGCGAGGTCAGCGCGCCCACGGTCATCCAGCTCCGGCAGGAGTGCCGGGCCAACGGCAGCCTGTGCCATCCGCTCAATGCGCCGGGCGGAAGCTCCCAGATGGTGGTGGGCCGCACCACCATCGACGGCTCTTATACCGTTCTGGTCGCCACGAGCATGGTCCATGTGGGCGAGGCAGGCGACGTGATGAGCACACTGCTGCCGCTGGTGGCGGCGCTGATCTTTGCCTTTTCGCTGTCGGCGGCGTGGCTGTTCAGCCAGTGGTTCACCAGGCCCCTGCGCCAGCTCTCGGCCGCGGCCAAGCAGGTGGCGCAGGGCGATTATGCCGCGCGGGTCGATGTGGGCCGCGCCGACGAGCTGGGCACACTGGCGGCGGAGTTCAATCATATGGCCAAAGAGGTGCAGCGCGCTGCGCAGATGCAGCGGGACCTTCTGGCCAATGTCTCCCATGATCTGCGCACACCGCTGACCCTCATCAAGGGCTACGCGGAGACGGTGCGGGACCTGACCGGCGAGGACAAGGCCCACCGCGACGAACAGATGAATATCATCGTGGACGAGACCGACCGCCTGACTGCGCTGGTCTCCAGCGTGATGGAACTGAGCAAGGTGACCAGCGGCGCGGAAAAATGCGAGCGGGTATGCTTTGACATGGTCCAGCTCTGCGACGAGGTCAGCGAACGCTATGACGCGGTGTGCGCCCAGAACGGATGGCAGCTTCAGCTCGAGCTGCCGGACACCTCTCTGATGGTCTGGGCAGACCCGGATATGATGCAGCGCGCGCTGCACAATCTGCTGGGCAACGCCATGCACCACATCGGCCCGGACGGCGTGTTCCTGCTGCGGGCGTCGGAGGAGGCGGAGGGCGTGCGGGTCGAGGTGGAGGATCACGGTCCCGGCATCCCGGCGGAGGACCTGCCGTATATCTTTGACCGGTATTACCGCTCCCGCTCGGATGCGGGCAAGGTGGGCACAGGACTGGGGCTTTCCATCACCAAGGCGATCTTCCAGCAGCATGGTTTTCGATTCGGCGTTCAGAGCATCGTGGGCAAAGGGACGATCTTCTGGTTTTTGATGGACCGGCCGCCCAGAGAGCTGCCGGACGCAGGCGAATAAATAAAAAAGCACAAGGCCTTCCCGCCGAAGAAATTCGGAAGGAAGGCCTTGTTTTGCTGCGGAGCTATGGCTTGCGGGGGCGCTCTTTGCGGAGCTGGCACAGGTATTCGTCGGCTTCGCAGGCCTCGCAGGTAAAGCTGTTGTTTTTCCACCATGCCCAGAGTGAGGAACCGATGGTCAGCCCCAGCGTGATGAGCTGTTCCAGTGTATCGCTCTGGAACGGCAGGACCGGACGATCCAGAGCGCTCAGGACCTGGTTGATCAGGGCCAGGATCAGCACGACAGTTCGGGCGATGGTGGCAGGTGAGATGGAAGGATGGCGCGTCATGGGCAGACTCCCTTCTGGACACCGAAAAATGCGGGATGGCAATTACTATATATGAGCGGAGACGTGGGAATATGAGGGCTGCGCTCAGGAGATCCCGGCCACACCATAGATAGCGGTGGGAACGATCAAATTGTTCGCATAGGACGAGGTGGAAGAGGACGGATAGTAAACGCAGTTGTCCACCGTGACCTTCATGGAGCCGTCGCTCAGAATATTATAGGCGATCTGGCGGGTATAGATCTCCACGTCCTTGTAGGTGTCGCCAATGACATAGTTGCGGACCGATGTGTAGGTGCCCGGGAAAATGAGCGCGCTGTCATCGAAAGAGTTGAACAGCCTGTCTGGTTT
>JBJERT010000322.1:0-3075 GCA_051882435.1 Faecalibacterium sp. | reverse complement strand
ATTTGCCATTTGACCGACGGCGTGGTACAATAAAAAGAATCCAAAGGAGAGGGAAGCCTGCCGGGGACTGGCAGGAGACAGGAAACATGGCGACAAAAAAACGGAAAACAACTGCGCGGCGCACCAGCTCACGCCGCCGCGCACAGACGCGGGAACGCATGCCCGCAGGCATCGGGACGCTGTTCGGGGGGCTGCTGCTCATCGCGCTGGCGTTCGTAGAGGGAGATTCGGTCTGGAAGGCGCTGCACACGGCGATGTTCGGCGTGTTTGGCTGCGGCAGCTTCGTGCTGGGGGCAGCAGTATGCTATCTGGCCATCCTGTATACCAGAGGCGAGGATCTGCTGGCCCGCATCTTCAAGCTGCTGCTGGGCCTCATCTTCGCCAGCGGCACGGTCATCGTCTTTTCAGATATCCCCGCACAGGGGCTTTCCGCCGGGCAGATGCTGGCGGCGTGCTACCAGAACGGCTATTCGGCGTGGCTGTCCGGCGGCGCGCTGGGCGCGTTTCTGGGCGGCACACTGCTGCTTTTGTGCGGCCGTCCGGCGGCCAATCTGGTCATGGCGGCGCTGGCGGTGTGCGTCAGCCTGTACATTTTTGACGTGACCCCCGCCGAGGTCTGGCAATGGCTGTGCGCGGTGCTCGGCGGCGTCCGGGAAAAGGGCGTCGCAGTCTACGAGCAGAATCAGGTCCGGCGCGCTGAGCGGCTGGCCGCCCGTCAGGCAGAGCAGGAAGCCTATGAGGAAGAAGCCGAGTGGGACGAGGAAGAACTGGAAGAACCGGAAGAAGAAGCCGAGGGCTTCCATCTGGAACCGCCGGGCTGGCTGTCCGGCGTGCTGCGCTGGGGCCATCAGGTGACGCAGGAAATGGAGCAGTCCGGGGATTCCGCACCGGCAGAGCCTCCGCTGGCCCAGCCTGCCCCCGCCGCACCGGCGCAGACCCTTTCGACCCCGGAGATCCCGCCTGTGCAGGTCACGGCGCCGCATCCGCGCGCACCGTTTGACATCGACCTGGGGCCGGACCATACCCCCGTGACCGAAGGCGGCAGCGAGCCGATCGAGCCGATCATTCTCGGTCCGGGCGGCACCTTTGGCATGGACCCGCTGCGCCGTGCGCCGCAGCCTGCCGTTACGCCCATCGTACCCGATGCGGTCGAGACGGCGGCAGAGGATTTCTTTGTAGACCTGAGCCGTCCGGCGCAGCCTGAGCCTTCTGCGCCGCCTCCCGCCGCGTCGGCGGCTCCTGCCCCGCAGGGGACGGCGACGTCCTTCGGCGGCGTCCCGCTGGCGGCTGCCGCTCCCGCAGCGGCCGCTGCTCCCGAAATACCGGGCACCGCAACTTCTTTCGGGGGCGTCCCGCTGGCAGGAGCGGTCGCAGCTCAGCCCGCTGCTGCTCCTGCGGCCGCTCCGACCGCGCCGCCCCGGGTCAGCGCGGAACACGCGGCGGCGTGGCGCAGCCCCCCGGATGAGGACGGCTGGATCAGCATCACCTCTGAGCCGGTCGAAGAAAAAGACCTCAACACACTGGTAGCCGCGGCGATGGAAAAGCCCGCCGTTTCGGAACAGGAGGCCGCCAGCGCCCCGGCGGAGGAGCCGGAGCCGGAGGACCGGTATCAGTATCAGTACCCGCCTATCGAGCTGTTCGAGCACGCCCCGGATGAAGGCGATGTCGGCGCGCAGGAAGAACTGAAAGCCAACGCCCAGAAGCTGGTGGAAACTCTGGAGAGCTTCGGTGTGCGTACCCGTGTGCTGGATATCTCCCGCGGCCCCTCGGTCACGCGGTATGAGGTGCAGCCCATGGCGGGCGTCAAGATCAGCCGCATCACCTCGCTGGCAGACGATCTCGCCCTGAACCTTGCCGTGGCAGATGTCCGCATGGAGGCCCCCATCCCCGGAAAGCCTGCCGTGGGCATCGAGGTGCCCAACCGCAAAAAGACCCCGGTGTACATCCGCAGCGTATTCGAGAGCCAGAGCTTTCTGCGCATGACCTCGCCTCTGGGCATCGCACTGGGCAAGGATATCGCGGGCGTGGCGCAGGTGGCCGACCTGTGCAAGATGCCCCATCTGCTCATCGCGGGCAGCACGGGCAGCGGTAAATCGGTCTGCGTCAACAGCATCATCATGAGTCTGCTGTTCCGTTCCAGCCCGGAGGACGTCAAGCTGATCCTCATCGACCCCAAGGTCGTGGAGCTGGCCGAGTACAACGGCATCCCGCATCTGCTCATGCCGGTCATCACCGAGCCGCGCAAGGCGGCGGGCGCGCTTGGTTCGGCGGTCATGGAAATGGAGCGGCGCTATCATCTTTTTGCGGAGAACAACGTCCGCGACATCAAATCCTTCAATAAACTGGCCGCCAGCGATCCCATGCTGGAAAAACTGCCCTATATCGCCATCGTCATCGACGAGCTGGCCGACCTGATGATGGTCGTGGGCAAGGATGTGGAGGATTCCATCTGCCGTATTGCTCAGAAAGCCCGCGCGGCAGGCATGCACCTCATCGTGGCGACCCAGCGCCCCAGCGTGGACGTCATCACGGGCCTTATCAAGGCCAATATCCCCAGCCGCATCGCCTTTGCGGTATCCAGCCAGGTGGACAGCCGTACCATTCTGGACGGCGCAGGCGCGGAGAAGCTGCTGGGCATGGGCGATATGCTGTTCATGCCGGTAGGCGCGCCCAAGCCTGTGCGTATCCAGGGCACCTTCGTGCGGGATGAAGAGATCAGCCGCGTGCTGGATTTCATCAAGCAGAGCGGCAGCGTGCAATACGACGAGGCCATGATCGAGGCTATGGAAAAGCACGCCATCCAGGACAAAAAGGGCGGCTCGGACAAGGACGCTGAGGAGGAATCCGGCAGCGACCCGATGCTCAAGCAGGCCGTGGAAGTGGTCATTGATGCGGGCCAGGCTTCGACCAGCCTGCTGCAGCGCCGCTGCAAGCTGGGCTATGCGCGGGCGGCGCGCATCATGGACGAGATGGAGCAGAAAGGCATCATCGGCCCCTACGAGGGCGCAAAGCCCCGTGCCGTGCTGGTCAGCCGCCAGCAGTGGCTGGAGATGAGCATGAATCAGGCGGAGGAGT
>JBJERT010000321.1:0-3076 GCA_051882435.1 Faecalibacterium sp. | reverse complement strand
TGTTCTTACGCCTTCACATCGCGTTTCTGAAGCAGGATCCATGCCAGCAGGAACAATCCCGCCAGCCAGAGCAGACAACTGAAGAAGAAGGCTCCATAGCTTCCGGCCAGAGCATCGGCGCTTTTGTTGGCGTTCATGCCGACCTGCATCAGGGCATAGGGCCAGAGCAAAGAGTATCCCTTGGAACCGGCATAGATGCCGCTGATACCGCCCAGAAGCCCAAGAAAGATGGGAACGGGAAAACTGCGGATGAGCATGGCAAGCACCAGTTGTGCGGCAATTACGGCCAGCGCCCCAAATGCGCCGCGCAGCAGATAGAGAGGCAGCAGCACCGGCGGCCAGCCGGGAAGATGAGCGAAAAATTTGCCGCAGAATACATACAGGCAAAAGACAAAGATGTGGGTCAAAAGGGCCAGCTTTGCCACAACTGCAAACTTTGCGGCGAACAGGGCCAGCGGCTGCACCGGACTTGCCATGATGAGGTTCCAATTATGCCCCAGATGTTCCAGCCGCCATAGATAGGCGGCGTAAGCGGCGACCATTGCGGGGAAAAAGAACAGGGAATAGAACAGGGTGTGCTGTGTCCACAGACTGTACCAGTCGTCCTTCAGAATCTCCAGGTTTTGCAGATAGTTGAACGTGCCGTATCCTGCTGAGAGGACCGGCAGCAGAAAGAACATCGCCCAGATCGGCGAGGCGTGCAGCTTACGATTTTCTGCACGGATACAATGTTTCAGCATAAAGTCATACCTCCAGCTCCTGCACCTTGCGCCACGATGCATAAAATAGGATGGCACCCAGAAAAACGGTAAAGATCAGCAATCCCCAGTTGTAGGACCGTATGCCGTAGGTGACTGTATGTGTGGCCTTATCCCAATAGGTGATCTCATAGGTGCTCAGTGGAATGTAATAGCCCCACGGCACGAAATAGCTGACAACAGGCGGCATGAAGGCGGAAAAAAGCCCGATCAGGGCACCCACGATGCCGACGCACAGGGCCGGAAGTGGATTGGAACACCAGAGCATGAGCAGAAATTCCGAGCAGAATAACATTGTGTTGACTACCAGTGTACACACGGTAAGATAGGAGAACTGCACGGAGGGAAAGGGTTCAGTATAGCTCTGCACACTCCCCAGCAGAACGATGGTGCCCATCTCCAGCAGTGTTACCAGCAGCACTTCGGACAGGCCAAAGGCGGCCTTCCCGGCAAACAGGCTGCGGCGGCTTTGCAGGGTGTAGAGGAGCTTCGGCATACTGCCCTTCACTTCGACCTCCCACAGGCGGCTGGCAAGAACTGCCATCATTACCGGCATGAGAATGGACTCGATGAGTGGGATGTTGTAAAACAGGGCGCTGTATCCATTTGCCAGTTCCTCCGGGTCCGAGGGGGAAAGGCGGCTCATCCAGAGGACCAGGATCATCGGCACGAGCAGGCAGAGGAGAAGCTCATGCCGCCGGTGTGCCTTCTGGACTTCTGCGTGGAAAGCAGAGGACATCTCAGGCCACCTCCCTGCTGTTCTGGGTGAGGCTGAGGAAAATTTCTTCCAGCGTCTTTGTCTGTGTGGAAAGACCGACGACCCCGGCCCCGCTCTCGGCAAGAGCACAGATCAGAGCTGCCAGTGTTTCATCTGGCAGGGCTGGGAGTTCCAGAACATCCGGGGCCTGTGGCTGCGTACCAGCGCGGATGCCGCGCTGGTTCAGCACGGAGATGCTTTTGGGAACATCCAGCACCCGCAGCAGGATGCCGCCGCGGCTGTGCTTCTGCAATGCCTGCAAAGGACCCTCAAACAGCATTTTTCCGCGGTCCAGAATGCCCACCTGAGTGACCATCTGCTCGATCTCCCCCAGAAGATGGCTGGAGATCAGGACTGTCGCACCGGTGGTTTCCGGCATGGAGGAGATCAGACGGCGCATTTCCTGAATACCTGCCGGGTCAAGCCCGTTGGTCGGTTCGTCCAAAATCAAGAGTTTTGGATCACCCAAAAGTGCGGCCGCAATGCCGAGCCGTTGTTTCATGCCCAGCGAATACTGCCCCACTTTCCGGTTCGCATCTGTCGTCAGGTGGACGATATCAAGCACCCGGTCGATGTCTTTGTGTGCAACGTCTTTCAGGTCAGCCACAATCGCCAGATTTTCCCGCGCCGTCAGATGCAGATAGCCGGAAGGGGATTCGATCAGGCTTCCGGTCTGCCGCAGCAGGGCAATGCGGTTTTCTTCGTTCATCGTGTGCCCCAGCAGCTCTACGCTGCCGCCGGTGGGATGGACAAGCCCCAGCATCATCTTCATGCTGGTAGATTTTCCTGCTCCGTTCGGTCCTAAAAAGCCGTAGACGCATCCCTGCGGAACGGTCAGGTCCAGGTGGTCCACGACCATGCGGCCGTTGTAGCTTTTGCACAGGTCGTGTGTTTCAACAACAGGTTTCATGAGAAGGCTCCTTTCGCGTTCGTTTTTCGGAACATCCTCAGTCTACACCGGCCGGCTTAATCTCAGAGGAACCGCAGCTTAATTTACGCTTAAATTTTGGCGTGATCCGGGCAGAACGTCCCGAAACGTGTTATAGTAGAGCCAGAAAAATACAGGAGGGAACACTGTAATGGACACGATCCAACAAGCGCATATTCTGCTCGTGGACGACAATGCCGATCTGCTGCGGCTGCTCTGCGAACAGCTGAGCGGAGCAGGGTATCAGCACATCCGGGCCGTACAAAACTGTGCAGCGGCGCAGGCGGCTTTTGCCGCCGAAATACCGGAACTGATGATCCTGGACATCAACCTTCCAGATGGGGATGGTTTTTCCCTGTTCCGTACGCTCCGGGCAAAAGCAGATGTGCCCACGCTTTTCCTCTCTGCGCGGGATGCGGATGCCGACCGCTTATTCGGGCTTGGACTGGGTGCAGATGATTACCTGACAAAGCCCTTTTTGATGCAGGAACTTCTTCTTCGGGTGCAGCATCTGTTACAGCGCGCCTACCGCGCAGAATTTTCCCGGACGCAGGCAGCAGCGCTGCACTTGGGAGACCGGAGCGTAGACCTGAATGATGCGACTGTGACTCTGCCGGACGGAAAAAACGTTGC
>JBJERT010000320.1:1547-3093 GCA_051882435.1 Faecalibacterium sp. | reverse complement strand
GCCTGCGTCTTGAAGCTGGTCAGCAGCATCCACACAAAGGGAAAGATCATGCTGATACTGCCCAGGATCAGAACGAGATAGGTGAAAAAGGTCGCAAGGGCTTTTTTGCGTTTCAAACTTGTCGTCATAGCTTACACCTCGTAATTGACCCACTTTTTCTGGCCGACGAACTGCACCAGCGTCACCAGACCGATGAGCAGCACCGTCCAGATGACGATGGCGGACGCATAGCCCTTGTTGCCCGCGATAAAGCTCTCACGGTAGAACAGGTACATCAGGCTTTGCGCACTGGTCAGCGCAGGGTTGCTCTGCTCCACCATCATATAAATAAGGTCGTAGACCTTGAGGGAAGCCATCAGGCGCATGATGAGCACCACGAACAGCGTGGGCGAGACCATGGGCAGCGTGATACTGAAGAACTGCCGCACCTTGGACGCGCCGTCCAGCTCTGCGGCCTCATAGAGGGACTGAGAGATGTTCTGGATGCCGGAGAGCAGCAGCACGGCGTCGTAGCCGATGCTGCTCCAGATGGATACGATGGCGCAGGTGACCAGAACGATCTTCGGGTCGGTGAGCCAGCGGATGTTCTGGCCCAGCACACTGTTCAGGATGCCGTATTCCGTGTTGAAGATCCACTTCCACACCATGGCCACCGCCGCCGGGGCCACGACCATGGGCAGGAAGAAGATGGCACGAAACACGGTCTTGCCGCGGATCTTCGCGTTGAGCAGCACCGCCACGATCAGCGCCAGGAACACGCCCACCGGCACCGTCAGGATGCAGAAATAGATGGAGTTCCAGTTGGCCTTCCAGAACTCGGTATTCTGGAACATCTCGATGTAGTTATCCAGCCCGCAGAACTGATAGGCACCGAACGCCTTGGTTTTGGAAAAGCTCATGTAAATGGTCTGGAAGAACGGGATGATGTTCAGGACGAACAGGCCGATGATGGTGGGCGCCACCATCAAAAGGCCCCAGAACCGCCCGTCGCGGGAAAGTTTGGATGTCTGTTTCATAAGGTACCTCTCCCTGTCCTTCGGGGCGCTCAGCCCGCGCTGGCGGCATCCACGATCTCCTGCATCTTCTGCAGGCCGGTGTCGATATCCTGCGTACCGCCGTAGATCTTCAGCAGCTCATCGCTGACCTTGCTCTTCCACTCGGGACGGGACGCGTTGTTGACGCTCTGGATGCTGTACTCAAACATATCGATGAAGCACTGGATATTGATGGGATACTCCGCAAAGCAGCCTGCCCAGGTATCCTCCAGTCCTTCGTAGGCCGGGATGGCCGCGCCGCTCTCGCCCTGAATGCGCTGGCCTTCCTCGCTGCCGAAAAATTTGAGGATATCCTTCACGGTGTCCAGATTCTTGTTGTTGGCAGCAGTGGCGTAGCTCAGGCCGTTGGAGATGGTCGCACGGCCGTCGCCGCTGACCGGATCGGGGCACTTGGGCAGGACGGCCACGTCCCACTTGCCCACCATGTCGGGATAGTTCTGAAGCTCGGCCAGGATGTTCCAGTCACCCTCCAGGAACATGGCGCCCTTCTC
>JBJERT010000320.1:0-1447 GCA_051882435.1 Faecalibacterium sp. | reverse complement strand
ATATCCGGCATCTGGCCGCTGGTGGCCGCCGCCTCCAGCTTGGTCCAGTATTCGTTCCAGCTCGTGACCTGCACCTCGATGCTCACATCCGGGTGCTGTGCGGTGTAAGCCTCACACATCGCTTCCATGCCGGACTTCTGCGCCACATCCCAGATCTGGAAGGTCAGGGCTTTTTTGCCGCCTGCGGAAGTCTTGGTGCTGCCGCCGCAGCCGGTCAGAGCTGCCGTGGCCAGAGCAAAGGCGGAATATTTGATAAACGTTCTGCGCTTCATGATGGTTCTCCTTCTCCTTGAATGGTGAGTTGTTGGGAAGTATGTCCGGCCAGACACAGGGCGGGAGTTCTGCTTTTGTCGCTTTGACAAAAAGTTTGTTTTGAATTTGTGCACTCTGCATATTTCACAAATTCTTTTCCCGTTCGACGATATCATTATACATTTTGCCAGTCCGTTCTTGAATATCCTGATGCGACTTTTTATATTCCAATTTCAAGGAAATGGCGCACTTTTGTTGAAGTCACAACGCATTATGGTATATAATGGGATCATGGAAAAAAGAAGGAGGCATCCGATCATGAGTTCTTCGGTCATCACACCCAACAAGCTCAAATTCCATGTGTTCCGGGACGAACGCTTCATCGACCTGAACCTTTACCAGTTCGGCTGGGAGCGCACCGATCCCTCCCATTCCTACGGCCCGCACGCACGCAACCATTATCTGTTCCACTATGTCATTGCGGGGTGCGGAAAGCTGTTCGCCAACGAGCAGGTCTACGATATCTCTGCCGGGCAGGGCTTTCTCGTGGTTCCGGGGCAGATCACGACCTACCGGGCAGACGAAAAGACACCTTGGGAGTACACCTGGATCGAATTTGACGGCCTGCGCGCCCATGAGAGCCTGAACCTGGCTGGAATCAGCGGAGCCAAGCCGGTCTATACCGCCGCCAGCCGCGAAGCCGGAGAGCGGCTGCGGGAGCAGATGCTCTACATCGTGAACCACGGCGAGGCCGACCCGATCCATCTCATCGGACACGGATTTTTGTTTTTGGAACAGCTCGCGGCCTCCTCCGCCGACCGCCATCAGAACAGTGAGCGGCGTCTGCGGGATTTCTATATGAAGGAAGCCATCTCTTTTATTGAACAGAATTACCAGCGGGACATCTCCATCGAGGAGATCGCGGAGGTCTGCGGCCTGAACCGCAGCTATTTCGGCAAAGTGTTCCGCGATACCATCGGGGAAAGTCCGCAGGCCTTTTTGATGCACTACCGCATGGCGCGGGCCGCACAGCTTCTGAAAGAGACCCGCCTGCCCATCGGCGAGATCGCCGCCCTGGTCAGCTACCCGAATCAGCTCCATTTTTCCCGTGCGTTCAAAAATGTCCACGGCGTTTCCCCGCGGGAATACCGCCTGACCCACTACTTTGAACTGGATGGGGAGCAGAAGAAAAAAT
>JBJERT010000319.1:0-3093 GCA_051882435.1 Faecalibacterium sp. | reverse complement strand
GGGTGTAACGAACCTCATAATTTCTGAAACCCACGGCAGTGCCGCAGACAAGGATGACTTGTCTGCGGCACTGTTTTTTATTTTTCACTGGACAACCCGCCACATTCGCGCTTTAATAGAAAAAAGCCCTCCTCCCGATATCCGGGCGCAGCCCCAGCGCGCGGGAGCGCGCAAAAGACTGCTGCCGCCTTCCGTCCCGCCCACAAACCTTCCCGCCCATCGCGTATGCGATGGGCGCAGTAAAAAGCTTTTTCGGTTCCTTTTTCTCGAAAAAGGAACAAAAACCCCCGTAAAAAAAGGAGCCTCCTCATGGCAAAATGGAACCTCTCGTCTACCCCCGCCGCGGAGCCGTTCCGGCTGCTGTGGCCGCCGGGCACTGCGCCCAAGGGGTCGCCGCTGGCAGACAGCAGCTTTTTCCATACGCTTCAGATCGACCAGATGATCTCTGTGCGGCGGGAATCCAGCCGGGGCCTGCCCGACCTTCGCCTGGAACAGTTTTTCTCCGCAGACCCGGCAGTGCTGGCGTGGCGGATGGATGTGGTAGCCGACCTCACAGAAGACCCCGCACTGTTCTCCCTCGTCGAGGACGCTCTGCCCCTGATACGCGACGCCGCCGAGATGCGCAAGGTGCTGGGCGCTGGCTCTTTCAGCCTGGAAAGCGGCCTGTCCTCGGTGCGCTACCTCGAACAATATCTGGAACTGGCCGAGCTGTTCCGCGCCCGTCTGGAACCTTCCCATCCCCATAGCGAGGGCTTGTGCGCTCTGCGCCAGCGGGTGCTGTCCCTGTGTGCCAGCAGCGACTATCAGGCTCTGCGCGGCCAGCTCGCCCAGACTGAATACCAGATCGGCCACGTCAAGAGCATCACGCTGGGCGTCAATCTGGACGGCACCCTCAAGGTCACCGACGTGGGTCTGCTGTCCATCAACACCGAAAAATACCGCTCCGGCAGCGTGATGGACCGTCTGCTGGGGCGCAGCCGCAAGGACCCCATGACCTGCATGTCGGGCTTCGCCAACCCCGGCAAGACGGCCCGCGAGGAGGAAAAACACGCCCTCGACCAGGCAGTCTGCCGCGCGCTGGAAACCGCCTTCGCCCGCACCATCCGCAGCTGGGAACCGGCCATCGACCGCTTTTTCCATGACGAGACCGCCTTTTTCATCGACCTTCTGGACGACTTCCGCTTCCTTTCGGCGGCGGTGCATTTTCTGCTCCAGCTCAAAGAGCTGGGCTGCCGCCTCTGCCGCCCGGAGATCCGCCCGGTGGAAGAGCAGGCTCTGCGCCTGAAAAACGTCTATAACCCCATGCTCGTTCTCCGCACCGAGGGCCAGCCGGTGGTCTCGAATGATTTCTGCTGCGACGAGAATGGCCGCTTTTACCTCATCACCGGCCCGAACCACGGCGGCAAATCCATCTTCTGCTACGCGCTGGGCATGGCACAGGCGCTGTTCCAGGTGGGCCTGCTCGTGCCCGCCGAGGAGGCAGTTATGAGCCCCGTGACCTGCATCTACACGCACTTCCCGGCGTCGGATGAGGATAACTACGGCAAAGGCCGTTTGGAGAGCGAATGCGCCCGCATGGGTGAGATCATGCACCGTGTCCGCTCCACCGACCTGCTGCTGATGGACGAGAGCTTCAGCTCCACCAGTCTGCTGGAGGGCAGCTTTATCGCGGGCGAGGTCCTGCGCGCGATTGCGGTCATCGGCTGCGGCGGGGTATACGTCACCCATATCCACGAGCTGACCCGCCAGACCGCGGAGTTCAGCGCTGTGCCGGGCGCGAAGGGCCGCATCGATAATCTGGTCGCCCAGATGGAAAATATCGCGGATGGCACCCGCAGTTACCGCGTGCTGCGCACCACACCGGACGGCCTGAGCTATGCCCGGGATATCGCCCGAAAATACGGTCTGAGCTGCGCGGAGATCCTGGGCCGCAGGAGCAGCTAGACCCGGCCCGCGGGCCGGAGCAGGCTTTCGGGCAAAATAGACACATTTCCGCGAAGTTCCATGGAATGTTTGTTAATAAATTATCCATCCCTTTCTCTTGCATGATACGCACATTTTGTTTATAATAGAGGTAGACGGGGGTCGCCCCCGAATGTGAGCGAAACTCTATTCAGAATGATAAAAGATTGAGAGGAGTTTTTACCATGGGTTTAGGTAAGAAGACGATCGACGATCAGAACTACTGCGGCAAGAAGGTGCTTGTCCGCTGCGACTTCAACGTCCCTATGAAGGACGGCGTCATCACCAACGAGAACCGCATCAACGCGGCTCTGCCCACCATCCAGAAGCTCATCAATGACGGCGCAAAGGTCATCCTGTGCAGCCATCTGGGCAAGCCGAAGAACGGCCCCGAGGCCAAGTTCAGCATCGCTCCGGTCGCCGAGGCCCTGAGCAAGAAGCTGGGCAAGACCGTGGTCTTTGCCGATGACGACACCGTCGTGGGCGAGAACGCCAAGGCTGCTGTTGCCGCGATGAACAACGGCGACGTTGTCCTGCTGCAGAACACCCGTTTCCGCAAGGAAGAGACCAAGAACGTGGCGGCTTTCTCCGAGGAGCTGGCTTCTCTGGCCGACGCTTATGTGGATGATGCCTTCGGCAGCTGCCACCGTGCCCACTGCTCCACCGCGGGCGTGACCGACTACATCAAGGATACCGCTGTCGGTTACCTGATGGAGAAGGAGATCAAGTACCTGGGCAACGCGGTCAACGACCCCGTCCGTCCCTTCACCGCTATTCTGGGCGGCGCAAAGGTCGCGGACAAGCTGAACGTCATCTCCAACCTGCTGGAGAAGGTCGACACCCTCATCATCGGCGGCGGCATGGCCTACACCTTCATCAAGGCGCAGGGCTATGAGGTCGGCAACAGCCTGTGCGACGACAGCAAGATCGACTACTGCAAGGAGATGATCGCCAAGGCCGAGGCCAAGGGCGTGAAGCTGCTGCTGCCCGTCGATACCGCCTGCGTCAAGGCGTTCCCCGATCCCATCGACGCTCCGGTCGATACCGTTGTCGTTCCGATCACCGCGATCCCCGCTGACATGGAGGGCTGCGACATCGGCCCCGAGACCATGCAGCTGTTCGCGGACGCTG
>JBJERT010000318.1:0-3102 GCA_051882435.1 Faecalibacterium sp. | reverse complement strand
AAAAAAGGAACCGAAAAACTTTTCAGTCGCAAAACGCATTCGCGTTTTGCAGGGGGGTGGGATGGCAGCCGGGAGTTGGGCGGGCACCTTTTGCGCGCTCCCGCGCGCTGGGGCTGCGCCCGACAGCCGGAAAGCGGCATGGTGCCCGCGCGCCGGACTGCCTCGTTGCAAAGCCGGGGCAATCGTGCTAGAATAGGTCCGTATCGTAAAAAAGGCCGCCGCGGGCGGTGGGAATGTATTTTTGGCAAGGAGCAGACACACGATGGAATTTTCCAAACGACTGGACCAGTTCGGCGACGAGATCTTCGCCGCGCTGAACGAACGCAAGGTGGCGCTGGAGGCACAGGGCCGCACCATTTACAACCTGAGCGTAGGCACGCCGGACTTCGCGCCCGCGCCCCACATCCGCCAGGCGCTCATGGACGCCGCGGCGCAGCCGGAAAGCTGGCGTTACAGCCTGCGCGATCTGCCGGAGCTGCTGGATGCGGTGTGCAGCTACTATCAGCGGCGCTTCGGCGTGACCATCACGCCCGATCAGGTGGCCAGCTGCAACGGCAGTCAGGAGGGCTGCGGCCACATCGGCATGGTGCTGTGTGACGAGGGCGATACCGTGCTGCTGCCCACCCCCTGCTACCCGGTGTTCATCGCCGGCAGTCTGCTGGGCGGGGCAAAGCCCTGGTACTACCCGCTGAACAAAGAAAACGGCTTTCTGCCCAACGTCCGGGACATCCCGGAGGAGGTGGCGCGGCGTGCCAAATATATGATCGTCTCCCTGCCCGCCAACCCTGTGGGCAGCGTGGGCACGCCGGAGCTTTATGAAGAGCTGGTCGCCTTCGGCAAAAAATACGATGTGCTCATCATCCACGACAACGCCTATAGCGATATCATTTTTGACGGCGCCGAGGGGCACAGCTTTTTCAATACGCCGGGCGCGATGGACGTAGGCGTGGAATTTTTCAGCCTGTCCAAGAGCTTCAATGTGACCGGTGCGCGCATCAGCTTTCTGGTAGGGCGGCGGGACGTGGTCGCCGCCTTCCGAAAGCTGCGCGGCCAGATCGACTTCGGGATGTTCATCCCGGTGCAGAAGGCCGCGATCGCGGCGCTGACCGGGCCGCTGGACGGCGTCAAGGCACAGTGCGCCCTCTACCAGCAGCGGCGTGACGCCCTGTGCGGCGGCCTGCGGGCGCTGGGCTGGCCGGTGCCGGACAGCCACGGCAGCATGTTCGTCTGGGCGCCCATCCCCGCCCACTACGACAAAAGCATGGACTTCTGCCTCGACCTCGTGGAACGCAGCGGCGTGCTGTGTACTCCCGGCTCCAGCTTTGGCCCGCTGGGCGAGGGCTATGTCCGCTTTGCCCTTACCCTGCCGCCGGAGCGCATCGACGAGGCCGTGGATTCCATCGCACAGAGCGGCATCCTGAACGCGTAAGCCTCGCTCCATTTTACTGTGTCGTGATACGTCACCGCTTTTTTGCATCCGCGCGGGCGGCATCTCCGCGCGGATGCTTTTCTTTTTTCCAAAAGGGAAAACAGTTTGCCCGCGCCGTTCGTCTTACAGACAGAACACGGCAGAGAAAGGAGGAACACCCCCATGTGGGAACAGCTCTATGCCGAGTTCTGGGACAAGCTGGAGCACTTCTGCTTCCGCCTGTGCCGGAATGACGAACGCGCCGAGGATCTGGCGCAGGAGGTCTTTCTGCGGGCGCTGCAAAACCGCGCGCTGTTCGAGACTCTCTCTCCCGGCCAGGCCCGGGCCTGGCTGTTCGCCGCCGCACGGAACCTCTGGTGCGATCAGGTGCGGCGCAGCGCCCGGGAGGAGGAGCTTCTGGCGGGCTTCCTGCCCGAAGAGGATGCCCCGGACGAAACAGCCGCCGCCGCGCTGGGCGAGGCCGAGCTGGACACGCTGCTGGCGCGGCTGACCCCGGACGAGCGCACCCTGCTGGTCCTGCGCTACGAGGAGGGCTACACCGCCGCCGAGCTGGGAACGCTGTTCCATCTCCCGCCCGGGACCGTGCGCACCCGCCTGATGAAAGCCCGCAACAAGCTGAAACTGCAACTCACGGAGGAATGAACCATGGCCAAGAAACTCATCGTCAACGCCGCTGTCTGCGACCTGCGCAAAGTCCAGGAAGAGACCCTTGCCGCCTATGACAGCATTCAGATCAACGCCGCCCTGCTGGTGCAGGACGACCGCTCCAAGGTGCTGCTCTCCCGCATCCCGGCGATACTGAACTGTGCCGCGACCATCCAGTGCGACGAGGATGTGCGCATCAGCATCCTGAACGGCAAGACCACCCTGACCGGCCGCAACACCCCCAACGGCAAGCAGTACCTTGTCATCAACGGCAAGCTGACCATCACCCCGGATGCGGGCGACGCCCTGCGCCAGTATATGGGCATGACCATCAACGGCATGGTCTATTGCCCCGAGTCGCTGGGCACCCTCGTGGCGGGGATGGCCACCCTCAACGGCAAGCTCTGCGCCTATCCCGAGGACGCGGTGGTCATGACCGGCTCCAACCGCATCGACCGCGCTTTCCTGCTGCGGGCACAGCCCCGCCTGTACTGGTGCGACCGTCCGCTCATCGCGGTGGACCCCCGGCTGGACGGCGAGGCTCTGGCGGCCAGGGGTGTGCGCTTCGCCGCGCCGAAAGCGCTCCTCACCGAGACGCTGGCCGAAGCGCTGGCCCCGCTCTTTACCGAGGACACCGAACTGGTCCTGCTGCCGGATGACGTTTCCCTCGTGGAGGATGACCTCACCCTGACCCCCGCCGCGCTGCGCCGCTATGGCGCGGCTCTGTATGTGCTGGGCGACGTGACCGTTTCGGACGAATGCGCCGGGAAGCTGGGCGGCGTGGAGCTGCTGCACGTCTGCGGCAGCCTCACCCTGCCCGAATCCATGGCCGCCGAGGTCTACGATATCCAGGAACTGGAAGCCGAGGATGTGCGCGTATTGCGGGGCCACCTGTTCGTGGGCCTGCCCCGGCTGTATGTGGACGCGGCCCTGCTGGACCGCTTCCCCGAGGGCGTGGCCTGCGCGGACTGCGCCAAGGTCAAGCTGGATCCCGCGCTGGAGCCGGACACCATCGCCAAAAAGCTGGT
>JBJERT010000317.1:0-15134 GCA_051882435.1 Faecalibacterium sp. | reverse complement strand
CCCGCGCGCGGGGGCTGCGCCCGCGTTGCAGTAGAGCGAAGCCTCCCTCACTGAGACCGACTTCCCCCGGCCGGGGGAAGATGGCACCGCAGGTGCCAAAAAGGGGAGCGGTGGCATCGCGAAGCGATGACGGAAGGAGTTCTGTAAGCTGCCGCTCCCCCAGTCGCCTGCGGCACTGTTTTGCTGCGGAAAATGCAAAAAAGCACTGAAAATTCGAGTTTTACTCTCCTTTCCAGTGCTTTTTCTCACATCAGTGCGTATTCGGTTTCGCTCAACCCAGGAAGCCTTTGTGGTTGCGCATCGTCATGAAGCTGTCCAGGCTGCGGGTGGTGTCCAGCGCCACGCCGACCACGATCAGCAGGCTGGTACCGCCCAGCTGGATGCTTACGCCCGTCAGGTTGCCCAGAATGATGGGCAGCACCGCCACCGCAGCCAGGAAGATGGCACCGATCATGGTGATCTTGTTCAGGGTGCGGGTGAGGAAATCGCTGGTCGGCTTGCCGGGACGGAAGCCGGGGATCGAGCCGTTGTTGCGGCGCAGATTGTTGGCGATCTCCACGGGGTTGTACTGGATGGCCACATAGAAGTAGTTGAAGGCCACGATCAGCAGCAGGTAAATGACGACGTAGAGCCACGAGGTATAGTTGAAGGTGCGGAAGAACGCCGCCCAAATAGGATGCTCCACGGGGTCCAGATTGACGAGGCTGCCGATGGTGCCCGGGATCGAGACCAGAGCGGAAGCGAAGATGATCGGCATGACGCCGCTCATGTTCAGCTTCAGCGGCAGATAGCTGTTCTGACCGCCCATCTGCTTGCGGCCCACCACGCGCTTGGCGTACTGGATCATGATGCGGCGCTCGGCGTTGGTCATCACGACGATAAAGACGATGACGACCAGAGCCAGAACCAGCAGCAGAGGCAGAAGGATGTAGAACTGCGGCTCGCCTGCGGCGGCGCGGGTCAGCAGGCCCGTGACCGTCGTGTACAGGTTGGACCAGCTCGAAACGATGGAGGCGAAGATCAGCAGCGAAACACCGTTGCCGATGCCCTTGTCGTCGATCTGCTCGCCGCACCAGGTGATGAGCTGGGCGCCCGCGGTGAAGGTGGCGATGATGACCACAGCGGTGAAAATGCCCGCTGCGCCCGTCGTATACTTCAGCGCGCCCATGCTGCGGACCACGAAGTAGTAGCCGGTGCTCATGATCAGTGCGATGATGGCACCCGCATACCGGGTGATCTGCTGCATCTTCTGCTGACCGTCCGGCTCCTTAGCCAGATTTTCCAGATAAGGGATAGCGATGGTCAGCAGCTGCACGATGATGGATGCGTTGATATAAGGTGTTACGCCCAGTGCGAACAGGGTGCAGCGGGACAGCGCGCCGCCGCTCATCATGTCCAGATACGACAGCATGTTGCCGTTGGAGAACATCTGCGTCAGAGCAGAGCCGGTGATGAACGGGACCGGGATCGCGCAGCCCAGCCGGTACACGACGAGGATCGCAAAGGTGAACAGGAGTCGGTTCTTGAGTTCAGGGATCTTCCATGCGTTACGGAAAGTCTGGAACACCTTACATCACCTCAGCCTTTCCGCCTGCCTTTTCGATTTTCTCTTTGGCAGAAGCGGAATAGGCTGCGGCCTTGACGGTCAGAGCCTTGGTCAGCTCGCCGTTGCCCAGAACCTTAACGCCGTCGAGGGTCTTTTTGACCAGACCCTTGGCCTTCAGGGCCTCGGTGTCCACGACAGCGCCGGCCTCAAAAGCCGCTTCCAGGTCTGCCACATTCACGATGGCATACTTGGTAGCAAAAATGTTGTTAAAGCCGACCTTGGGCAGGCGGCGTGCCAGAGGCATCTGGCCGCCCTCGAAACCGGCGTGCTTCACGCCGGAACGGGCCTTCTGGCCCTTGCTGCCGAAACCGGCAGTCTTGCCATTGCCGGAGCCAATGCCGCGGCCCTTGCGGGTCACAGCCTTGTTCGCGCCGGGAATCGCGTGGATTTCATGAAGCTTCATTGCGTGTACCCCCTGCTGTGTTACGCTTCGGTGACGCTGAGCAGGAAGCCGATCTTGGCGATCTTGCCCTGCGTAGCGGCATTGTCAGGCTGAACGGTAACGTCGCCCGGCTTCTTCAGGCCCAGAGCCTCGGCGGTAGCGATCTGCTTTGCGCCGCGGCCGATCAGGCTCTTCTTCAGCTCGATCTTGAGCATCTTCTCTGCCATGGTGTGTTACCTCCTTTAACCCAGAATTTCTTTCACGGTCTTGCCGCGCTTCTCAGCGACGGACTCCGCGCTGACCAGGCCGCACAGACCTGCGAAGGTAGCAGACACAACGTTGATGGGGTTGTTGGAACGCATGGACTTCGCACGGATGTCCTTGATGCCCGCAGCCTCGATGACGGCACGCACGGGGCCGCCAGCGATCATGCCGGTACCGGGGGCAGCCGGCTTCAGCAGGACAGCGCCTGCACCGGACTTGCCGATGATCTCGTGGGGGATGGTGGTGCCCTTCACGGCGACCTTGTGCATGTTCTTCTTGGCAGCGGCCTCACCCTTGCGGATCGCCTCCGGCACTTCGCCGGACTTGCCGATGCCGTAGCCGATGGTGCCCTTGCCGTCGCCCACAACGACCAGAGCGGCGAACTTCATGATGCGGCCGCCCTTGACCGTCTTGGAAACGCGGTTGATGGAGACAACCTTGGTGATCATGCCGTCGTCTTCACGGTTTCTCATAGCCATAATGTGTTTCCTCCTCTCATTACAGCTTCAGGCCGCCCTCGCGGGCGCCGTCGGCCAGGGCCTTCACACGGCCATGATAAACGTAGCCGCCGCGGTCGAACACGACCTCGGTGATGCCCTTTTCCAGGGCCTTGGCGGCGATCTTCTTGCCGATCTCGGCTGCGGCCTCGACGTTGCCGCCGTTGCCGTTGAAGTCCTTGTCCATAGTGGACGCCGACACCAGGGTCACGCCCTGCTCATCGTCGATGATCTGAGCGTAAATGTGCTTGGCGGAGCGGAAAACATCCAGGCGAGGACGTGCTGCGGTGCCGCTGATCTTGTTGCGAACGCGGCGATGACGACGAAGACGAGCTTCGTTCTTGTCGATCTGCTTAACCATTGTCTTTCACTCCTTACCTTATTTCTTGCCCTTGCCGGCCTTGCCTTCTTTGTGCTTGACGACCTCGCCCTTGTAGCGGATGCCCTTGCCCTTGTACGGCTCGGGCGGCTTCTTGGCGCGGATCTCGGCGGCATACTGGCCGACCTTCTGCTTGTCGATGCCGGTAACGGTGAAGTTGTTGGGATCCTGCCAGGTGATCTTGATATCCTCGGTGTCGGGGATGATCACCTGATGGGAGTAGCCCAGGTTCATCACAAGGTTGGAGCCCTGCTTCTGGCAGCGCAGGCCGACGCCCACGATCTCGAGCTGCTTCTCGTAGCCGTTGACCACACCGTTGACCATGTTGGCGATGTTGGTGCGGGTCAGGCCGTGCAGGCTCTTGGACTGGTTCTCGTCATTGGGGCGGGTAACCAAAACTTCATTGCCCTCGACCTTGACGGTCATGAGCGGATGATAGTTGGAATTCAGGCTGCCCTTGGGGCCCTTGACGGCGATGGTGTGCTCTGCCTCATCGACAGTGACAGTGACGCCGGCAGGAATGACGATGGGTTTTCTTCCAATTCTCGACATTGTCTTTTACCCCTTTCTTACCACACGAAGGCCAGGACCTCGCCGCCAACGTGCGCAGCACGAGCAGCCTTGTCGGTCATGATGCCCTTGGAGGTGGAGATGATCGCGGTGCCCAGGCCCTTCATGACCTTGGGCATGTCCTCACAGTTGGTGTACTTGCGCAGGCCGGGCTTGGAAACACGGGTCAGGCCCGCGATGACGGGCTCGCCGTTGGCCTGATACTTCAGGGTAAGCACGATGGTGCCCTGGACAGTGTCGTTCTTCACCTGCATACCCTTGATGTAGCCCTCGTCCACAAGGATCTGGCAGATCGCCTTCTTCATGTTGGATGCGGGGATCTCCACAGAAGGGTGTTTGGCAGTGCTTGCGTTGCGGATGCGAGTCAGCAGGTCCGCGATAGGATCAGTAATCTGCATGCCACTAACCTCCTAAGATTAGCTCTCGTTGTGTTTATAATGATACCGCCCCGAAACCGTTTGCCCCGGGGCGGATATCCGACAAAAAAGTTGTTTGTCAGCCCCCGGCCCGATTACCAGGAAGCCTTCTTGACGCCAGGGATCTCGCCCTTGTAGGCCAGCTCACGGAAGCACACACGGCACACGCCGTACTTGCGCAGCACGGAGTGGGGGCGGCCGCAGATGCGGCAGCGGGTGTATGCACGGGTGGAGAACTTGGCAGGACGGGACTGCTTCAGCTTCATCGACAGTTTAGCCATGGTTCAAATCTCCTCCCTTAGTTGTTCTCGAACGGAGCGCCCAGAGCCTTCAGCAGCTCCTTGCCCTCCTCGTCGGTCTTGGCGGTGGTGACGAAGCACACATCCATGCCGCGGACGGCGTCGACCTTATCGAAATCGATCTCGGGGAAGATGATCTGCTCCTTGATGCCGCAGGCGAAGTTGCCGCGGCCGTCGAAGCCGTTGCCGTTGATGCCGCGGAAGTCGCGGACACGGGGCAGCGCCACGTTGAAGAAGCGATCGACGAACTCATACATGCGCTCGCCGCGCAGGGTGACCTTGCAGCCGATGGGCGTGCCCTGGCGCAGCTTGAAGTTCGCAACGCTCTTCTTGGCACGGCAGATGACGGCCTTCTGGCCAGTGATCTGGCCCAGATCCTTCATGACGGCGTCCAGGATCTTCTCGTTCTCCTTGGCTTCGCCGCAGGCGACGTTGATGACGACCTTGTCCAGCTTGGGGATCTGCATGACGCTCTTGTAACCGAACTTCTTGTTCAGAGCAGGAGCAATTTCATTGACGTACTGTTCTTTCAAACGAGCCATTGTTCCTTACTCCTTTCCTTACAGCTCAGCGCCGCACTTCTTGCAGACGCGGACCTTCTTGCCGTCCTTCTCGACGTGGCCCACGCGCACAGCCTTGCCGCACTTGGGGCAGATGGGCATGACCTTGGAGGCGTACATGGCGCCCTCGGCCTTGACGATGCCGCCCTGCTCGCCCTGACGGCGGGGCTTGACGTGCTTGGTAACCATGTTCTGGCCTTCAACAATGACCTTGCCTTCGGCGGGGCTCACCTGCAGGACCTTGCCGGTGTGGCCCTTGTCCTTGCCGCTGATGATCATAACGTTGTCGCCGGTTTTAACATGAAGATTATTCATTACTTAAAACCTCCTTACAGCGATTCCGGAGCCAGGCTCAGGATCTTGGTGAAGCCGGCTTCGCGCAGCTCACGGGCAACAGGTCCAAAGATACGGGTGCCCTTGGGGCTCTTGTCGGCCATGACGATGACGGCGGCGTTCTCATCGAAACGGATGTAGGAGCCGTCGTCGCGGCGGACGCCCTGCTTGCTGCGCACGATGACAGCCTTGACGACGTCGCCCTTCTTCACGGTGCCGCCGGGGGCTGCCTTTTTGACAGAGCAGACCACGATGTCACCGATGTTTGCATATCTCTTGCGGGTGCCGCCCAGCACGCGGAAGCACATCAGCTCCTTGGCACCAGTGTTGTCGGCAACTTTGAGATGAGTTTGCATCTGAACCATATCAGATATCTCCTTTCAAACTGTTCAAAGCAGCGGGCAAATTACTTTGCCTTCTCAACGATACGGACCAGGCGCCAGCGCACATCCTTGCTCAGGGGGCGGCACTCCATGATCTCCACGCGGTCACCGATGCCGCACTCGTTCTTCTCATCACGAGCCTTGAACTTGGCGGTACGCTTCAGGATCTTCTTGTACAGGGGGTGCTGCACGCTGTCCTTCACGGCAACCACGATGGTCTTGTCCATCTTGTCGGACACAACGGTGCCGACGCGGGTCTTTCTCAGATTACGTTCTTCCATCGTTTGACCTCCTTACTGCTTCTCAGCCAGAACGGTCATCACGCGGGCGATGTCCTTCTTGACTGCTTCGATGCGGCCGGGGTTCTCCAGCTGGTTGATGGCATGCTGGAAGCGCAGGTTAAACAGCTCAGCCTTCAGATCTGCCAGCTTGCTGGTCAGCTCTGCGGTCTGCATCTCGCGGAGTTCATTAGCCTTCATTGGTGCCATCCTCCTTCACGGAGTCCTCACGGACCACAAATTTGCACTTGATGGGCAGCTTGTGCATAGCCAGGCGCAGAGCCTCGCGGGCAGTCGGCTCATCGACGTCCGCCAGCTCGAACAGGACACGGCCGGGCTTGACCACGGCCACCCAGTATTCGGGGGAGCCTTTACCGGAGCCCATGCGGGTCTCGGCCGGCTTCTCGGTCACAGGCTTGTCGGGGAAGATCTTGATCCACACCTTGCCGCCGCGCTTGATATAACGGGTCATGGCAACACGGGCTGCCTCGATCTGGGTGGAGGAGATCCATGCCGGCTCCAGAGCAACAAGGCCGTACTGGCCCTGGCACACCACGTTGCCGCGGGTCGCCTTGCCGGTCATGCGGCCGCGCTGGACGCGGCGGTACTTAACACGCTTAGGCAGTAACATTACTTGTTGCCTCCTTCCTTCTTGGGAGCGTTCTTGGCGCTCTTGAGGACCTCGCCCTTGTAGACCCACACCTTGACGCCGATGCGGCCGTAGGTGGTGGCAGCCTCAGCGAAGCCGTAGTCGATGTCGGCGCGCAGGGTCTGCAGGGGGATGGTGCCCTCGTGGTAGCTCTCGGTGCGGGCGATATCGGCGCCGCCCAGACGGCCGGAGCACATCGCCTTGATGCCCTTTGCGGGGACAGTGGAGCGGTCACGCGGGCTCATGGCATTGCGCATGCACTGCTTCATGGCGCGGCGGAAGGTCACGCGGTTCTCCAGCTGGCGGGCGATATCCTCGGCGACCAGCTGAGCGTTGGTGGCAGCGCTCTTGACCTCGATGACGTTGACGATGACGGTCTTGCCGTACTTCTTGCTCAGCTTGTTCTGCAGAGCGATGCGCTCCTCGCCGCCCTTGCCGATGACCATGCCGGGCTTGGCGCAGTAGATGCTGACGACGACGCGGGGAGCGGAAGTGGAAGGATCCACAGTGCGCTCGATCTCGATCTTGGGGACACCGGCATCCTTGAGCTGAGCCTTCAGCTCAGTGCGGATCTCGTGGTCCTCCACCAGGTTATCGCTGAAATCCTTCTTGGAGGCAAACCAGCGGCTGTCCCAGTCCTTAATAACGCCGACACGAAGTCCGTGCGGATTAACTTTCTGGCCCATTGTTTTCCCTCCTTACTCTTTCTCTTTCAGAACAACGGTCATGTGGCTGGTGCGCTTCAGGATGCGGTAGCCGCGGCCCTGTGCACGGGGCATCATGCGCTTCAGCGTCGGGCCGGGGCAGACGTAGCACTCGGCGACGTAGAGGTTGTTCTTGTCCATGTTGAAGTTGTTTTCCGCATTCGCGGCTGCAGACTTCACCAGCTTCAGAAGGGGCTCACAAGCGGCCTTCGGGGTGTACTGCAGGATCGCCAGCGCTTCGTCCAGGGGCTTGTTACGGATCAGGTCCATAACGATAGACACCTTGCGAGGACTAATGCGGGCATAACGAAGAATTGCCCGAGCTTCCATGTTGTGTTCCTCCTTCACTTACTTCGAATTGCCGGTGTGGCCCTTAAAGGTGCGGGTGGGCACGAACTCACCCAGCTTGTGGCCAACCATATCCTCGGTCACATACACAGGCACATGCTTGCGGCCGTCGTGGACGGCAAAGGTGTGGCCGACGAACTCGGGGAAGATCGTGGAGGCGCGGCTCCAGGTCTTGATGACCTGCTTCTTGCCGGAAGCGTTCATCGCTTCAACGTGCTTCATAAGAGCAGCCTGGACGAAAGGTCCTTTTTTAATGCTTCTACCCATTGTCTTTAACTCCTCTCTTACTTACCTGCACGCTTCACGATCAGCTTGTCGGAGCGCTTATGATGCTTGCGAGTCTTGAGACCCAGAGCAGGCTTGCCCCAGGGGGTCATAGGACCGGAGTGGCCAACGGGTGCGCGGCCCTCGCCACCGCCGTGGGGGTGGTCGCAGGGGTTCATGACGGTACCGCGGCTGCCCGGGCGCACGCCCATGTGGCGCTTGCGGCCGGCCTTGCCCAGGTTGACGTTCTCGTGGTCGATGTTGGAGACCTGGCCCACGACTGCGGTGCAGTTCAGCGGGACATTGCGCATCTCACCAGAGGGCAGACGGACCAGAGCGTAGCCGTTCTCCTTGGCCATGAGCTGAGCCATGTTGCCGGCGGAACGGACCAGCTGAGCGCCGCGGCCGGGGTACAGCTCGATGTTGTGGATGATGGTACCGACGGGGATGTTCTCGAAGGGCAGGCAGTTGCCGGGCTTGATGTCCGCGCCAGCGCCGCTGACGATCACATCGCCGACCTTCATGCCCTCGGGGCAGATGATGTAGCTCTTGACGCCGTCGGTGTACTCGATCAGGGCGATGAACGCGCTGCGGTTCGGATCATACTCGATGGTCTTGACGGTAGCGGGCACATCGGTCTTCTGACGCTTGAAGTCGATGACGCGGTACTTGGTGCGGTTGCCGCCGCCCTGGTGACGGACGGTGATGCGGCCGGTGTTGTTGCGGCCGCTGTGCTTCTTCATCGGCTCCAGCAGGCTGCGCTCAGGAGCGACCTTGGACAGGACGCTGTAATCCGTGACGGTCATGCCGCGGCGGCCCGGAGTAGTGGGGCCGTATTTCTTGATAGCCATTTGCTATTCTCCTTTGTTATCTTATGACTTATTATCGGGGTCATATCCCCATAGAGGGACCCTCGGCGGGTCCGGATCAGACCATGCTGTTGAAGAACTCGATCTCCTTGGAGTCCTTGGTCAGGGTCACGATGGCCTTCTTGGAGGCGGCGGTGTAGCCCGCGTGCATGCCCTGGCGGCGGAAACGGCCGCGGACGGAGATGGTGTTCACCTTGGCGACCTTGGTGCCGGGGAACAGGGTCTCGACCGCCTGAGCGATCTCGATCTTGGTGGCGTCGGTGGCGACCTTGAAGGTGTACTTCTTGTCAGCGATGCCAGCCATGGAGTTCTCGGTAATGACCGGCTTCAGGATGATATCGTGTGCGGTTTTCATCAGCCAAGCACCTCCTCGAGCTTCTTTGCTGCGTCGACGCTGATGATCAGCTTGTCGGCGTTCAGCACGTCATAGGTGTTCACGCTGCCAGCGAAGGTGGTCTTGACGCCCGCGATGTTGGCGGCGCTCTTGACGAACTTCTCATCGACAGCCTCGTTGACCAGCAGGTTCTTCTTGCCAGCGCCCACAGCGTTCAGCATGGCGACCACAGCCTTGGTCTTGTAGTCCTCGACGGCCAGCTTGTCGACAACGATCATGTTGCCGCTGATAGCCTTGTCGGACAGAACGCTCAGCAGAGCCAGGCGCTTGACCTTGTTGTTGATGTGGTAGTTGTAGCTGCGGGGCTTGGGGCCCAGAGCAACGCCGCCGTGCGTCCACTGGGGAGCGCGGGTGGAACCCTGACGAGCGTGGCCGGTGCCCTTCTGACGCCAGGGCTTCTTGCCGCCGCCGGAGACTTCCATGCGGATCTTGGTGTTCTGGGTGCCCTGACGCTGGTTGGCCAGGAAGTTCACCACAGCAATGTGGACAGCCTTTTCGTTCGGGGTGATACCGAACACAGCGTCGGAAAGCTCGATCTCGCCAGCGTGCTGGCCGTTCATATCGACTACGTTAAATTTTGCCATTGTCGCTTTCCTCCTTACGCCTTCACGCTGTTGGCGAGAGTGACGATGGTGCCCTTGGAGCCGGGGACCGCACCCTTGACAGCGATCAGATTGTTTTCGGCGTCGACCTTGACGACCGTCAGGTTCTGCACGGTGACGCGCACAAAGCCCATGTGGCCGGGCAGGTGCTTGCCGGGGAACACGCGGGACGGATCCGAGATCGCGCCGTTGGAACCGGCATGGCGCGCAACGGGGCCGGTGCCGTGGCTCTCACGCAGGCGGTGCAGGCCAAAGCGCTTGATGACGCCCTGATAGCCCTTGCCCTTGGAAACACCGACGACGTCGACCTTGTCGCCTGCGGCGAAAACGTCTGCCTTGAGCACGTCGCCGACGTTCATGCCGGAGATGTCCTCCAGGCGGAACTCACGCAGGGTCTTTTTGGGGGCGACGTTCGCCTTCTTGAAGTGACCGGCAGCTGCCTTGTTGACCTTCTTGGCGGAAACCTCGCCGAAGCCCAGCTGGACAGCCTGGTAGCCGTCGCTCTCGACGGTCTTTTTCTGCACGACGGTGCAGGGACCAGCCTCGATGACGGTCACGGGGATGACCTTGCCGTTCTCATCGAACAGCTGGGTCATACCGACCTTTTTGCCGATAATGCCTTTAACCATTTTCTTTTCCTCCTGTAAAGGTTATTGGTTGGCGGCGCACGTCACCGCCAACATGACCCCTCGGGAAACGAGGGCATCGAATGTGGATCGAACCGTGGTCTTACAGCTTGATCTCGATGTCCACGCCAGCGGGGAGCTGGAGGCTCATCAGAGCCTCGACCGTCTTGTTGGACGGCTTCAGAATGTCGATCAGACGCTTATGAGTGCGGCTCTCGAACTGCTCGCGGCTGTCCTTGTACTTGTGGGTAGCACGCAGAACGGTCACGATCTCGCGGTCGGTGGGCAGGGGGATGGGGCCGGACACGCGGGCGCCGGTGCGCTTTGCGGTCTCCACGATCTTCTCTGCTGCGGCATCGATCAGCTGAGCATCATAGCTCTGCAGACGGATTCTGATTTTCTCTTTGACTGCCATTGCTTACGCCTCCTGAAAAATGTGTTTGCCCAGGCAAAGCCGATAAATTCTGTTACACAGCTCCGGGTGTTCCGCGATTTGGCACTAGAAAAGCCGGTGAACCGCCACGCAGTTCTCCCGGAGACCATCTTAGCAAATCAAACCCGGACATTGGTTCCGTGCGGCACACAAGAGGGAGTAACTTCTCTCGCCCGCGGGAACATATCCCATCGCTGTCAGTAATTCTTTCGCCCGGTTCTATGATCGGACATACTCCGCGGAAAAACCCGACTCGGCTATCGCCGGACGGCAACCTCCCGCATCCACGCATATCGATGGCCTGCACGACTTGTATCATCGCACAAGCCCTTTGCAGCCGAGAAGTATTTTATCACATCTGCGTGGATTATGCAAGAGTTTTTCGTGAAAAAGACAAATTTTCCTTTTTATTTTTTCCGTTTTGCCAAAACGCCGGATTTCTGTGCAGGATGCACAATTCCGCCGCAGCCCAGGCTCAGGAGGCGCGCGGCGCGGCGGTCCCGGGGCGGGAGGAAGCGCCCCGCCGCCGCGTGCGTGCAGGGAGAGTATGCCCCAAAATCAGAGAAATGATACGTACAACATTACAAATCAAAAGTTCCAGATATCTTCTACGAGCAGGCAATCCAATGTTCTTATCGTCTGTTTTAGAAGGTCGTCCTTTTCCATAACGGGTCTTATGTCACAGTAGTATACCCCGTCCAAGGGATTCAGCTTAACACTATACCCTTTATAATGTCCTGTGAGAAACGTTGCATTGATTCCATAATGCGGTTCTCTGCCCTTTCTTTGCACATCGTTCAGAAATACTGCAAAGTGTGGAGTATTGGTACTGGTCAACTGGTTGTATAGAAATTTATCAATAAAGATTTTATCCAGTCGGTCCTTACTTGACGTTTTCACCGAACCAATCGCCCGGACCTTCCCGCTTTTTTCCAGGATCAGATCATGCTGGTAATTCATTACAAACTGTTGTTTTCCGTCCACAAGCACCGGCACAGGAACGATCCCTTCTCTCACTTCGATCCCCATATCCGCAATGATCTGTCGGATAAAACGCTCAAACAGATCTCCATTGATTTTTCTTACCCGATTGCTTTCTCCGGCTGGCAAAGCATCCAAAGTCGCTCCTATGCTCTGTTGACAGGTATAAACAAAGCGATTGATCTGTTTCCGGATCTCTGGTTCTCCTTTTATATCTTTCATCCTTGGCAGTGCTTTCTGAAAAAGCCGATAAGATTCTTCAAATGTCTCAGCCGAAAGCATTAATTCGCTGTTGATCGGTCTTGTGACCGCAAATGCTCCTTCCTGCCCATATTGAAAAAATCGGTATCTGGTCTCATTCTGAGAAACGATAACAGCTTGTAACCCATCCCATACAAACTCAAGATAACTCCTGCAAAAATCCGCGTAATCTTCAACTTTCAGAAAATTCGATTTGTCTGTCGCCTGTTCCAATAATTGCCGTAGATTCATCGAATCATTTTTCTCCTTTTTTCATTTTCTCTATCATACTGAATCCATTCTTCTACGCTCTTTTTTTGAATATGATCGATTCTGTGGATCGCCCATTCATTATACAGCGGATCGATATCGCACCCGATCCACTTTCTTCCAAGCTGCTCCGCTACGACCACTGTCGTGCCAGAGCCTGAAAAGGGATCCAGAACGATCTCTCCCGGATTACTGGCAGCTAATATGAATTTTCTGATAAGTTCCTCCGGCTTTTGCGTCGGATGCTTTGTTTTCTCTTCCATGCCATTGCATGTAGTCGGCACTTCGATCACATCTTTGGGTTTTGCCCCTGATGGGTTTGGAGTCCATCCTGTGCTCTGTCGCTTTCCCTGCCCATATTGACTTGTCTCAGCCTGTGGATGAACCGGATATTTTAATGTGTGTTCTCCATATGGGATTCTCACATCATCGATATTCATAGTATAATGGTCCGACTTTCTTAAAAGGAGAACGCTTTCATGTGACCGCCCCCAATCACGCCCAAGATTCGCTTTATTCTTGTAATGCCAGATCAGCCATCTGCAACTTTCAAAATATTTCATGGCAGGATGCTTTAAATCTGCCAAAATCTCTGTAAATCCACATATATAAAGAGAACCGCTGGACTTCAAAATCCTCGCAGCCTCCCGAATCCAATTCATTGACCAAGCAATATACTGTTCCTGCGATTCAAACTTGTCCCAATCCGCTTTTTTTATATTATATGGCGGATCTGCAAATATCAAATCGATAGAATCTGAGGGTAGTTCAGCCAGCCATTCCAGACTATCTGCTTGAAACAGCAGCCCATTTTCTCTGCTGTACTGGGGAAGTTTGAATGCTGCATTTCCTCCTGAAATTTTTTGGAATAACTCTGATTGCTCCAGCGGGTATTCTTCTGGCTCCTCCAAACACCAAAAGGAAAGCTGTTCCCCTGCTGCCCGCTTTTTCTTAGGCATAAAAAACTCCTTTCGTGCGTGCTTGGGTCCGTTATCTCTTCCTGAGCCTCTCCTCGATCTTCTCGCTCGGCGTAACGTAGACGGTCGTGTACACTTCGTACAGCACCATGCCGGGCTTGGCGCCGTTGGCCTTCCAGATGTTTTTGACCTCGGTGGTGTCCACCGCGACCTTGGCGGCGGCCCCGGCCTTGTAGGCACTGGAATAGACCACGGCCAGCTCCGCGGCCTCCTGCCGTGTCGTGTCGGGGATCTCCTCGCCGCGGCTCATGACCACGACATGGCTGCCGGGGGCCTTCTGCACATGGAACCACAGGTCGCGCCCGCGGGCCGTGTGCAGGGTAAGCCGGTCGTTCTGGACGTTGTTGCGCCCCACCAGTATCTCGAACCCGTCCGAGGACTGGAACCGCAGGAAATCCGCGGGCTTCTGGCGCTTGTCGCGCGGCTTGTAATATTTCAGGTAGCCCTGGCTCTTCAGCTCGGCGCGGATCTCGTTCAGCGCCGCCTCGCCGGAGGCCGTTTCCACCTCGTAGAGGACCGTTTCCAGATAGGCGATCTCCTTTTCGCCCTCGGCCATCAGGTCCACCAGCATCCGCGCGGCGGTCTGCTTCTTCTTGTAATTCTTGAAGAAGTTCTGAGCGTTCTGGCTGGGGGTATAGCGCAGGTCCAGCGGGATGGTCACTTCCCTGCCCTCATCGTACCAGTTGGGCACCGTGATGCTCTTCATGCCCTTTTCGGCCAGATAGAGATTCGCAGAGAGCAGCTCCCCGTACAGACGCAGCTTTTCGCTCTTGCCGCTGGCGGCCAGTTCCTCTTTGCGGGCGGCCTGCTTGCGCACGGCACGCTCATACATATTATGCACCGCTTTGTGGAGTTCCTTGCTCTTGGTGCGCAGACGCTCCACCCGGTCTTTTTCCGCATAGTAACCTTCCAGCATCGCGTTGAAGGACGGCCACTCCCGCACCGCATAATCCGCGCCGTACTGCTGCGGGCGGAAAAACGTATACTCCACGAGCCGGCCATCCGGCGCGGTCACGCTGCACGGGCGTCCGCCCGCGGCGTGCTCCTCCTTCAGCGCGTCGACCGCCTCCACCAGACGGAGACGCTGCGCGCCGGTCAGTTCGCTGGCGATCAAGTGTTCGCCGTCAAAGGCGCGCCACGCGGCCTCGCGGCAGACCACCGGGCCGACGCCCGCCACGGTCTTGTTCAGTGCATCGGCCACGGGCAGGTCCCGCTCGCAGGCGGCCGCCACAACAGACGCCGCGCTCACCGATAGAAAGTCCGGGCGCGCAGGCTTGGGGGGCACCGTGTAGGCCAGCCCGGGCAGGAGCTGACGCACGTCGCTGTCCTCGAAATCGACACGTTTCAGCGCGTCGATGATCTTTCCGTTCTGCACCAGCACCAGATTCGAGTAGCGGCCCATCAGCTCGGCGCAAAGCGTATTGCGCACAAGGTCGCCCATCTCGTTGGTGCACTGGAAGGTAAAATAGACGATGCGGTCTCCCGGCTCCATGCTCACGTCCAGCAGGCGGCCGCCGGTCAGGTGCTTGCGCAGGAGCATGCAAAAGGAGGGGGGCGTTTCCGGGTTCTCGAAGCTCTCCTCGGTCAGGCACACCCGCGCCGAGCCGCTGCGCGCCGAAAGGAGCAGGGCAAAGGTCTCGGTGCGTGTGCGCAAGGTCATCACCACCTCGTCGCGGGTCGGTTCAAACAGTTTTGCGATCTTAGCGTCGGTCAGCGTCTCCTTCAGTTCGGCGACGGTCAGCGCCAGCGTCGCGGCATCCAATGCCATGGCGTATTACCTCGTTTGTTGTTTCTTTTTTTGTTCCTTTTT
>JBJERT010000316.1:12661-15161 GCA_051882435.1 Faecalibacterium sp. | reverse complement strand
TGCGAGTTCTTCTGCAAGCCCGGCACCGATCTGGAGTGGTTCGCCTACTGGAAGGACTACTGCGAGAACTGGCTGCTGAGTCTGGGTATCAAGAAAGAGCATCTGCGCCTGCGCGACCACGAGCCGGCCGAGCTGGCCTTCTACAGCCGCGCGACCACCGATATCGAGTACGCTTTCCCGTTCACCGACTGGGGCGAGCTGTGGGGCATCGCGGACCGCACCAACTACGACCTGAGCCGCCATCAGGAGGCTTCCGGCAAGAGTCTGGAATACTTCGACTCCGAGACCAACGAGCACTATGTGCCCTACGTCATCGAGCCGTCTCTGGGCTGCGACCGCGTAGCGCTGGCGTTCCTGTGCGAGGCCTACGACGAGGAGCACCTTGTGGACGCCAAGGGCAAGGAGGATGTGCGCACCGTGCTGCATCTGCATCCTGCGCTGGCACCCTACAAGTGCGCGGTGCTTCCTCTGAGCAAAAAGTTGGGCGGCAAGGCCATGGAGATCCGCAACGAGCTGAGCAAGTACTTCATGGTGGATTACGACGATACCGGCTCCATCGGTAAGCGCTACCGCCGCGAGGACGAGATCGGCACGCCGTACTGCATCACGGTGGACTTCGACACCGTGGGCGATGAGGCCAAGGGCATCGCAGCCGACAACTGTGTCACCGTCCGTGACCGTGATACCATGGAGCAGGTCCGTATGCCCATCAGCGAGCTGAAGGCATACATCGAGAGCAAGATCGAGTTCTGAGCGTCTCGCCGTAAAAAATCATAAAACAACACAGCCCCGCCGTTGCATTTCCGGCGGGGCTGTGTTATACTGTTCTCAGGAAGAGAATGCTGCCCGGCAAACGGGTCAGCACCTTTCCGGCGATTCAATCAAAAGATGACCGCGGAGTTGGGGAACTGTGGCGGTCATTTTTTGTTGCGGTTTGAAATGGTCCATGTGATCTGAAACGTGATGTATACCGCCCCGCCGATAACGGTCAGCAGCTCCAAAACCTGTTCCAACGTCATAGAGCATCCCCCCTTTCGCGATAAAGCGTCCGGGGGCGCAGCGCAAATGTTCGCCTCCCCGGCGCTGGGCCGGAAAGGTGCAAGACCGCCTGCCGTATGTGGGCAGCACTCTCACGGTTCAGTATAACAGACGCTTCGCGTTTTTGCAATGCGCGGGGCGTCTGTTTTTGGATGTGGACATCCCTGCCATTGTCGGGTATACTTATCCCAGAAAAACGTGAGCCGTGTTCTGCACGGCGGAAGGAGCTTATCGTGGAAAACTTTGATGTTCTCTTGAAAAAGTATGCTGATTTTATCGTCCGGGTGGGCTGCAATGTCCAGCCCGGTCAGGTCCTGCTCATCCGCTGCCCGCTGGAGGCGGCCCCGCTGGCGCGTTTATGTGTGCGCAGCGGCTTTGAGGCCGGTGCGCGGGACGTTCAGGTGGATTGGAGCGACAACACCGTCTCCCGCACCCGCATGGAGCTGGGCGCAGAAGACGCGCTGTCCGATTTCAAGCCGTGGCAGCTGAGCCGCTATCTCGATTATGCCGAGAGCGAGGGCGGTGTCTGTGTGCTGCACCTCATCGCGGATGACCCGGAGGTCTACGCCGGGCTGGACCCGGCCAAGCTCAGTCGCATCAATGCCGCACAGCGCCGGTATATGGAGCCGTGGCGCGAGTACACCATGAACGACCGCGTGCAGTGGTCCATCGCGGCCATGCCCTCCGTCCCCTGGGCAAAGAAGATGTTCCCCGATATGGACGAGGATGCCGCGGTGGAAACGCTCTGGCAGCTCATCTTTGACGTCTGCCGCGTGACCGGCGGCGACCCCGTGGCCGAGTGGCAGGCGCATCTGGCCCGCCTGACCGAGCTGAAGGACAAGATGAACGCCCTCGATCTGGAAAGCGTCCACTTTGAAAGCTCCAACGGCACCGACCTGACCGTCGGTCTGGCCGAGCAGGCCCGCTGGGAGAGCGCCAGCAGCCGCTCTGAGCGGGGCGTGGTGTTCCTGCCCAACATCCCCACCGAAGAAGTCTTTACCGCGCCCCACAAAGACCGCGTGGACGGCGTGGTCTACGGCACAAAGCCCTATGTGTTCAACGGTCAGCTCATCAAGGGCTTCCGTGTGACCTTCAAGGACGGCAAGGTCATCGAGTACGGCGCGGAGCAGGGCGAGGACCTGCTGGGCCAGCTTCTGGATACCGACGAGGGCGCGCGCCGCATCGGCGAGGTGGCTCTGGTGCCCGCGTCCAGCCCCATCAACCGCAGCGGTGCGCTGTTTTACAGCACTCTGTTCGATGAGAATGCCGCCTGCCACATCGCGTTTGGCGCGAGCTACCCCGGCACCACCGTGGACGGCACCCGTCTATCCAAAGAGGAGCTGCTGGCCCGCGGCATGAACCAGTCCTCTCTGCATGAGGACGTGATGATCGGCGCGGAGGACAGCCACATCACGGGCCTGTGCCGTGACGGCCGCACGGTGGAGCTGTTCCGCGACGGTGT
>JBJERT010000316.1:0-12561 GCA_051882435.1 Faecalibacterium sp. | reverse complement strand
ACCTTTTTGCGCAAAACCACTTGCATATTTGGTGCGGTTGTGGTATATTCTTTGAGTACGCTATAGTTTCTTGGAAAGTGGGCCGCAAGGTCCGCTTTTCTTGTTTGTTTGGAGGTTTTTATGGCGAAACAGTCTGGCGGCAATACCGCCCGGAGAGTGGAGGCGCTCGTCCGCCCTGTCGTGGAGGGCATGGGCCTGCGCCTGTGGGATGTGGTGTTCGAGAAGGAAGGCCCGGACTGGTTTCTGCGCATCCTCATCGACCGCGACGGCGCGATGGATACGGACACCTGTGCCGAGGTCTCCCACGCGCTGGACCCCATCCTGGATGAGGCTGACCCCATCGACCAGAGCTATTATCTCGAGGTCGGCAGCCCCGGTCTTGGCCGGAAGCTGACCCGGCCCGAACATTATGAGGCCGTCCGGGGCCAGAAGGTCGCCGTGAAGCTCATCCGCCCGGACGCGTCCGGCGCGCGGGAGTTTTCCGGCATCCTGGCCGGGCGCGAGGGCAGCACCGTCACGGTCGCGACCCCGCAGGGAGACAAGACCTTTGAGGTCGGCGCCGCCAGCACCGTGCGCCTGTGCGACGACGAGGATCTGTTCGATTGAGCAGCGCCGCAGGAACGGCAGAAGATAACGTCAAACCATATCACAGGAGGAATACCGAAAAATGGCAGCCAACAACGAATTTTTTGAAGCGCTCACCATGCTGGAGCATGAGCGCGGCATCACCGCGGAGTACCTGATCGAGAAGATCAAGGCCGCCATCGTCATCGCCGTCAAAAAGAACTACGAAGTCGAGGACGACAACGTCATGGTGGAGATCGACCCCGAAAAGGGCCAGTTCAACGTGTCCCTCGTGCAGGATATCGTGCCCGATGACGAGTGGGTCAACGAGCACACCCAGATCGCCGAGAGCGACGCCCAGAACATCAAGCGGACCTATCAGGCTGGCATGCGCCTCGTGACCCCCCTCAAGACCAGGGACTTCGGCCGCATCGCCGCCCAGACCGCAAAGCACGTCATCCGTCAGGGCATCCGCGAGGCCGAGCGCAGCCAGCAGCTCAGTGAGATCCAGTCCAAGGCCCACGACATCGTTCTGGCCACCGTCACCCGTGTGGACCCCGAAAAGGGCATCGTGGCGCTGGACCTGGGCAAGGGCGGCGAGGCGATCCTGCCCCGCAACGAGCAGGTGCCCGGCGAGAACTATACCGAGGGCCAGCAGCTCCAGGTCTACGTCGTGGACGTCCTCAGCGGCGAGCGCGGCGCCCGCGTCATGATCAGCCGCACCCACCCGGGCCTGGTCAAGCGTCTGTTCGAGCTGGAGGTGCCGGAGATCTTCGACGGCACCGTCGAGGTCAAGGCCATCAGCCGCGAAGCCGGTGCCCGCACCAAGATGGCTGTCTGGTCCAAGGACGCCAACGTCAACCCCGTGTCCGCCTGCATCGGCCCCCACGGCGACCGTGTGGCCGCTGTGGTGGAAAAGCTGGGCGGCGAGAAGATCGATATCGTCAAGTGGAGCGAGGACGTCTCCGAGTTCATCTCGGCGGCGCTCAGCCCGGCCAAGGTGCTCAAGGTGGAGCTGCTGCCCGGCGAGACCCGTTCCTGCCGCGTGACGGTGCCCGACCAGCAGCTCAGCCTCGCCATTGGCAACAAGGGCCAGAACGCCCGCCTGTGCGCCCGGCTGACCGGTTATAATATCGATATCCGCCCGGAGAGCGGCTACTACGGAGAGGACGAGGAACCCAAGGCCGAAAAGCCTGCGGAGGAATAAGCCGCGGATGTGATACCGCCAGAGGAGGGAGATCGGATGGCACAAAAAAAGATCCCTGCCCGCCAGTGCATCGGCTGCATGACCAGCCGCCCCAAAAAGGAACTGGTGCGCGTGGTGCGGGCGCCGACCGGGGAGATCAGCATCGACCCGGTGGGCAAAAAGCCGGGCCGCGGAGCCTATCTCTGCCCGGACCCGGAATGCCTGGCCAAGGCAAAAAAGAAAAAGGCGCTGGAGCGCTGCTTTGAGCAGCCGGTCCCCGCCGAGGTCTATGACGCGCTGGCCCTTCAGCTGGCGGACACCGGAAGGGAGGCACCGCATGCCGAAAAAGCATAACGCTGCCCCCGCCCGGCCTGCGCTGCCCCCGGAGGACGCGCTGTTCCAAGCGCTGAGCCTGTGCCGCAAGGCCGGGGCGCTGACCATGGGCTTCGACGCTGTGGAGGACGCCGCGGTCAAGGGCAAGGCGTGGCTGGTGCTGGCCGCATCGGACGCCAGCGAAAAAACGGTGCAGCGCATGCGGTACGCCGTGGGCGACCTTGTGGACGTTCTGTCCATGCCGCTGACGCAGGCGCGGCTGGCCGAGATCAGCCGCAGGCCGGTGGCGGTGTACGCTGTGACGGACCGCAACCTCGCCAAGCTCTGCTTCGACCGCCTCGCGGACTGCGGAGCGATTCAAAATGAGGAGGAAATAAGCGAATGATCGTAAAATATAAAGTGGGCAATTTTGCAAAGGACCTGAACCTCTCGGCCAAAAAGGTGCTGGATGAGCTGGCTGCCATGGGCAGCGCGGGCAAAAAGACCAGCTCCAACCTCGAGGAGAACGAGCTGAACTACCTGCTGGAAAAGTTCAGCAAGGAGAACAGCGAAGCGGACCTCAGCACCTTCCTGAACAGCGCCAAAGAACCGAAGGCGGATAAGAAGCCTGAGCAGCAGCCCAAGAAGGCGGACCGCCGTCCCGAGGGCAAGCCCGCGCAGGGCCAGAACCGTCAGCCTGCCGCGCAGGGCCAGGGCAAACAGTCCGCTCCGCAGGGTCAGGGCAGGCAGCCTCAGAACCAGCAGCCGAAGCAGGCGCAGCAGGGCCAGCCGAAGCCCCAGCAGGCACAGCAGCCCCAGCAGCCGAAGAACGGCGGCAATCCGAACAACGCCCCCCGCCACAACGAGAAGAAGAACGAGCAGCACAAAAAGCGCGAGGAAAAGACCGTCTCCTTCAGCGAGCTGGCCCGCGAGACCGGCGCAAAGGCAACGAACGAGCCGGCACAGGCCGTGTCGGTGCGCCGCGAGGACCATCAGGTGACGGTGGACACCCGCACGGTGGACATGAACGTGGACCGCTTCGACGCCCGCTATGACGATCTGGCTTCCACCAAGAACACCGAGAACCGCCGCAAGCCCACCCCGCAGGGCAACAAGCAGAAGTTCACCCAGCGCAGCCAGCGCCAGCGCCAGCAGTTCCAGAAGGGCAAGCGCGAGACCGAGTTCGAGCGCCTCCAGCGCCTCCAGCTGGAAAAGGCCCGCAACGCCCAGCTCAAGGTCTCCATCCCCGACGAGATCACCGTGGCGGAGCTGGCGGTCCGCCTCAAGCAGCAGGCGGGCAAGGTCATCGCCAAGTTCATGCAGATGGGCGAGATGCACGCGATCAACGATGTGATCGACTTCGACACCGCCGCGCTGGTGGCCGAGGAGTTCCACGCCAAGGTCGAGCACGAGGTGCATGTGACCATCGAGGAGCGCCTGTTCGAGCAGGAGGAGGATTCTGCCGAGGATCTCGTGGAGCGTCCCCCGGTCGTCTGCGTCATGGGCCACGTCGACCACGGCAAGACCAGTATCCTGGACGCGATCCGCAAGACCAACGTCACCGCGGGCGAGGCCGGCGGCATCACGCAGGCCATCGGTGCTTATCAGGTCACCATCAACGACAGCCTCATCACCTTCCTGGATACCCCGGGTCACGAGGCGTTCACCTCGATGCGCGCCCGCGGCGCGAACATGACCGATATCGCGGTCCTGGTCGTCGCGGCGGATGACGGCATCATGCCCCAGACCGTCGAGTCTATCAACCACGCCAAGGCCGCCAACGTCAAGGTCATTGTGGCTATGAACAAGATGGATAAACCCACCGCCAACCCCGAGCGCGTGATGGAGGGCCTGACCAAGTACGGCCTCATCACCGAGGAATGGGGCGGCGATATCGCCTGCATCCCTGTTTCGGCCCTCACCGGCATGGGCATCAGCGACCTGCTGGAGCGCATCGCGCTGGAGGCCGAGGTCATGGAGCTGAAGGCCAACCCCAACCGCCGCGCCAAGGGCGCTGTGGTCGAGGCCCGTCTGGACAAGGGCCAGGGACCCATCGCCACCATCCTGGTGCAGAACGGCACCCTCCACGCGGGCGATGTCATCATTGCGGGCACCGCAGTGGGTCGTGTGCGCACCATGCGCAGCGATAAGGGCGTCCTGCTGACCGAGGCAGGCCCCTCCACGCCTGTGGAGATCACCGGCCTGACCGCCGTGCCGGAGGCCGGCGACCTGTTCGAGGCCGTCGAGGACGAGCGCCTGGCCCGTGAGCTGGCCGAGCAGCGCACCGCTGCCGCCAAGGAGAAGCAGTTCTCCGCCTTCCAGAAGGTCACGCTGGATAACCTGTTCAGCCAGATGGCCCAGAATGATATGAAGGAGCTGGCCATCGTCGTCAAGGCGGATGTGCAGGGTTCCGCCGAGGCCGTCAAGCAGAGCCTCGAGAAGATCTCCAACGACGAGGTCCGTGTGCGGGTCATCCATGCGGGCGTCGGCGCCATCAGCAAGTCGGACGTGGATCTGGCCGACGCCTCCAACGCCATCATCATCGGCTTCAATGTCCGCCCGGACAACGTCGCCAAGGAAGAGGCCGCCGCGACCCACGTCGAGATGCGGATGTACCGTGTCATTTATGACGCCATCAACGACGTCACCGACGCTATGAAGGGCATGCTCGCGCCCAAGTTCCGCGAGGTCTCGCTGGGCGAGCTGCAGGTCCGTCAGGTCTACAAGATCAGCAACGTGGGCACTGTTGCGGGCTGCCGCGTCACGGGCGGCAAGATCACCCGCGACAGCAAGGTGCGCGTCGTGCGCGACGGCATCGTGCTGGCCGAGGACGAGATCGCTTCGCTCAAGCGCTTCAAGGACGACGTCAAGGAAGTGGCCGAGGGCTACGAGTGCGGCGTGACGCTGGCCAAGTTCGCCGACGTCAAGGAAGGCGACGTGTACGAAGCCTACAAGATGGAGGAGTACCGCGACTGAGCCTCCTCCGCAAGGAAAAGTTAGGAGAAACCAATGTCTCAGAAAAATATGGGGCGTCTGGCCCAGGATATGAAGCGGGAGGTCATCGCCATCATCGGGCGGCTGAAGGACCCGCGGCTGGAGGGCGGCCTGCTGACCGTCACCCGGCTGGACGTGACGCCGGATCTGGACGTGGCCAAGGTCTACGTCAGCGTGATGGGCCGCCCGGACGGCCCCGCCGAGGCCATCGAGGCGCTGAACCGCGCCTCCGGCCATGTGCGCACCGAGGTCAGCCGCAAGATGCACATCCGCAAGGCGCCCCGGTTCATATTCGTCGAGGATGACGGCGCGGCCTACGCGGCGCATATCAATGAGCTGCTCCGCGAGCTGAACGTCAGCGGAGAAGAGCAGGACGCTGAAACGCAGGAGGACGACGCGCCGCAGGACGAAGAATAAGCCCTGCCGCGCCGAAAGGAAGGATCATGGTATGACAGAGCAACTCAACGTGCAGCAGATGGCCGCGCGGCTGCGGGCCGCGGACAATATTCTGATCCTGTGCCACAAGAACCCGGACGGAGACACCATCGGCTGCGGCAGCGCGCTGTATTACGCGCTCAAGGCACTGGATAAGAACGCGGCGGTGCTCTGCTCCGACCCTGTCCCGGCACGCTACGCGTTCACCAATGCGCGGATGTTCGGGGGCGAGTTCGAGCCGAAGCTGGTAGTCGCCGTGGATGTGGCCGGTCTGCAGCTCTTCGGCGAGAACAACCGCGTCCCTCAGTACAGCCGCCATGTGGACCTGTGCATCGACCACCATGCCCTCAACGGCGGCTATGCGGCCTTTACGCTGCTGGACAGCCGTGCGGCGGCTACGGCAGAGCTGCTGTATGAGGTCATTGAGGCGATGGGAGTGCCCATCACAGCCCATATCGCGGACTGCCTGTATACTGGTCTTTCCACGGATACAGGGTGCTTCCGATTCTCCTCCACGACGGCCCGGACGCACCTCGTTGCGGCAAAGCTCATGGAAGCCGGTGCCCACGTCGAGGAGCTGAACACGCTGCTGTTCGATACCAAGCCCCCTGAGCGCATGGAGGCGGAGCGCATCGCCCGCAATCATTTGGAATATCATCTGGATGGACGCTGTGCGCTGATCTATCTGACCCGGGACGAGATCGAATCCAGCGGGGTGGACCCCGCGGACCTTGAGGAGCTGACCTCGCTGCCCATCAGCATCCAGGGGGTCCGGGTAGGTCTGACCCTGCGCCAGCAGCCGGGCGGCAGCTACCGCATCAGCGTGCGCACCGCGCGCGGCGTGGATGCCTGCGCCATCGCGCGTCGGCTGGGCGGCGGCGGCCATAACCGCGCCGCCGGGTGTGAGCTGCTGGGCAATCTGGAGAATACCAAGAGCGCGATCCTGGCCGAAGTCGAGGCCGTGCTGGACGCGCCGCAGGAGGGAGCATGATGCAGGGCATCCTCATCGTGGATAAGCCCCAGGGCTGGACGAGCTTCGACGTGGTCGCCAAGCTCCGCGGCGTTCTGGGGACCCGCAAGCTGGGCCACAGCGGTACGCTGGACCCCATGGCCACCGGCGTTCTGCCGGTGTTCTGCGGCGGGGCCAGTAAGGCGGTAGACCTTCAGCTGGACCACGACAAGACCTATCGCGCCGTGCTGCGGCTGGGCGCGCGCACCGATACCGGCGATGTGACCGGCACAGTGCTGGAAACGGCCCCCGTCACGGCGGGCGAGGCCGAGCTGCTGGCGGTGCTGCCGCGGTTCGTCGGCCCACAGATGCAGACGCCGCCGATGTATTCCGCGGTCAAGATGAATGGGCAGCCCCTCTATAAGCTGGCCCGTCAGGGCGTGGAGGTGGAGCGCAGGGCGCGGCCCATCGAGGTCTACGGCATCGAATACGGCGGCAGCCCGGCGGAGCATGAGTATACCCTGACGGTGCGCTGCTCCAAGGGCACTTATATCCGTACACTGCTGGAGGATATCGCCGCCGCCATGGGACAGAAGGGAACGATGAGCGCGCTGCGCCGCACCGCCGCAGGGCTCTACACCGAGGCCGACGCCCACCCGCTGGAGGAGATCCTTGCCGCCAGAGAGCAGGGCCTGCCCGCTCTGGAAGCGCTGATGCTGCCGGTGGAGTCGGTGTTCACGCCGCTGCCGCTTCTGACGGTGGACCCGCGGGTCGAACAGCACCTCTACAACGGCTGCCCTACCAGCCGTTACCCCGCCGCCGAGGGCCGTTACCGTGTGCGCAGTGCCGACGGCCGTTTCCTGGGGCTGGCCCGGGTGGAGCAGGGTGTGCTCCGGGTGGAAAAGCTCTTTGTGGAGCGCGGCGCGGAACATTAAAAACAAAAGGAATGTATCAGTTATGCAGATCTATTCCCAGCTCGACCCTCTCGCGCTTGGGTCCGCCGAGGGCGCGGCGGTGGCCATGGGCTATTTTGATGGGATCCATATTGGACACCGGGCCGTGATCGGGAGCGCCGTGCGCTGGGCCGAAGCCCACGGAGCGGCTCCCGCGCTGTTCACCTTCCGCCTGCCTGCCGAGAACCGCATGAAAGGCAAGCGCCTGCTTTCCACCGAGGACAAGCATGCTCTCATCGAGCATCTGGGGGTGCAGCATTACCTCACGCCGGATTTTGAGGACATCAAGGGCCTGACGCCGGAGCAGTTCGTCCGGCGCATCGTGGCATGCAGCCACGCGCGAGCGCTGTTCTGCGGCGAGAACTTTACCTTTGGCGCCCGTGCGGCGGGAACGCCCGAGACGCTGCGGACGCTCTGCGCGCCGCTGGGCGTGGAGGTCGTGGTGCTGCCCATGGCGCAGTTCGAGGGCAAGCCGGTGTCCTCCACCCGCATCCGTACCGCTCTGGAGGGCGGCGATGTCCCCGCGGCCAACGCGATGCTGGGCATGCCCTATGCGATCCGGTTCGCGGTGCACCACGGCGAGGGGCTGGGCCGTACGCTGGGTGTGCCGACCATCAACCAGCTTTACCCCGAGGGGTTCCAGCTCCCGCGGTTTGGGATCTATATCACACGCACCCGCATCGGGGATGTGTGGTATCCCTCGGCGACCGGCCTTGGCACCCGGCCCACGGTCAACAGCGACACCTCCAAAGTCACCTGTGAGACCTTCATCCCGGGCTTTTCGGGGGATCTGTACGGCACCGACCCGGTGGTCGAGTTCCACGCCTATCTCAGCCCCAGCAAAAAGTTCGACACTCTGGACGAGCTGCGCGACTGCATCAACCATGCCGCCCGCCGCGCACAGGAGTATTTCGGGGGAAGGTGAGAGTTGTTCTCTTTTTTTGTTCCTTTTTGAAAAAAGGAACCGAAAAACTTTTCAATCGGCCCACACAAATGTGTGGGCCAAATTTTTATCGATGCACAGGTTTTCGGCAGAGGTCTGCGCGCTCCCGCGCGCGGGGGCTGCGCCCCGAAAGGCAAAGATTTTCCTTGCATTTTGTTCGGGTTTCTGATATACTGTTCCTGTTACCGCGCTACGGGGCCGGGAGTATGCCCGTTTTTCTGGGAATGCCGTTTCCCGCTGCTGTGGCGCAGGCAAATCGATCATTTGAATAAAAAGAGGTACTGTAATCATGAACAAGCAGGAAGTTATGGCCAAGGTCGCCCTCACCGAGAAGGACACTGGCTCCCCCGAAGTCCAGGTCGCTCTGCTGACCGCTCACATCAACGAGCTGAACGAGCACCTGAAGAAGAACCCCAACGATCACCACAGCCGCCGTGGCCTGATGAAGATGGTCGGCCGCCGCCGCAATCTGCTGGCCTACCTCCAGAAGAAGGACATCGAGCGTTACCGTGCTCTGATCGCAACCCTGGGTCTGCGTAAGTAAAATAAACAGAGGGCAGGTACCGCGCGAGGGTGCCTGCCCTCTGCTTTTTTGGAAAAATATCCCGAACAACAGGCCGCCCGCTGCGTGTTGCAGCAGTAAATCGAACGCCCGCGCCCCGCGGACGCTGGATTTATTGCTATAGCCCGCGGCTGGCAGCCTTTTGGAAGATAAAAAACCGAAAAAACCCAAAAGGACAAGGAGGCAAAACGAAATGGCAATCGAATTTGGTTCCCGCAAGGAAACCTTTGAGAACTTCAAGGTCTACGAGACCATGCTGGCGGGCCGCCCGTTCAAAGCGGAGATGGGCAAGATGTGCGGTCTGTCCAACGCCAGCGCCATGATCCGCTATGGCGAGACCTGCGTGATGTGCAACGTCACCATGAGCCCGAAACCCCGGGAGGGCGTGGACTTTTTCCCGCTGAACGTCGAATATGAGGAGAAGCTCTATGCCGCGGGCCGCATCCCCGGCAGCTTCATGCGCCGCGAGGGCCGCCCTGGTGAGCGCGCCATCCTGACCAGCCGCGTGGTGGACCGCCCCATGCGCCCGCTGTTCCCCAAGGAGATGCGCAACGACGTGTGCATCACCATGACCGTGATGAGCGTGGACCCGGATTGCAGCCCCGAGATCGCGGGCATGATCGGCGCGTCGCTGGTCACGGCGGTTTCGGAGATCCCCTGGAACGGCCCCATCGGCGGTGTGCAGGTGGGTCTGGTGGACGGCGAGATCGTCATCAACCCCACTCAGGAGCAGCGCCGCCGCAGTGACCTGGCCCTGACCGTGGCCGCTACCATGGAGAAGATCGTCATGATCGAGGCGGGCGCGAACGAGGTGGACGAGGACACCATGCTCGACGCCATCAAGGCGGCTCACGTTGAGATCAAGAAGATCATCGAGTTCATTAACCGCATCGTGGCCGAGCGCGGCAAGAAGAAGATCGACTTCCAGGTCGTGGGTCTGGACATGGAGATGTTCCATGCCATCCGGGAAAAGTATCTGGACGACTTCAAGGCCGCCATGGATACCGACGACAAGAATGTGCGTGACGCTGCGCTGCTGCCCATTCTGGACCGGATCGCGGCCGAGTACCCCGACATGAGCGCCGCGGATCTGGATCTGGTCAGCTATAAGATGCAGAAGCAGGTCGTGCGCCGCTGGCTGCTGGACGAGGGCAAGCGTGTGGACGGCCGCGGCATCAATGAGATCCGCCCGCTGGCCGCCGAGGTCGGCATCCTGCCCCGCGCCCATGGTTCCGGTATGTTCACCCGCGGCCAGACCCAGGTCCTGACGACCTGCACGCTGGGCGGCACCAAGGACAACCAGCTCATGGACGACCTGACCGACGAGCAGACCAAGCGCTATATCCACCACTATAATTTCCCGCCGTACTCCGTGGGCGAGGCCCGCGCGCCCCGCAGCCCCGGCCGCCGCGAGATCGGCCACGGCGCTCTGGCCGAGCGCGCTCTGGTGCCCGTGCTGCCCTCTCTGGAGGAGTTCCCCTATACGATCCGCTGTGTGTCTGAGGTCCTTTCCTCCAATGGCTCCACTTCGCAGGCCTCCATCTGCGGCTCCACGCTGGCACTGATGGACGCGGGTGTGCCGATCAAGGCCCCCGTCGCCGGTATCTCCTGCGGCCTCATCACCGAGGGCGACCGCTGGATGACCATGCTGGATATCCAGGGCGTGGAGGATTTCCACGGCGATATGGACTTCAAGGTCGGCGGCACCCGCAAGGGCATCACCGCCATCCAGATGGATATCAAGGTGGACGGCCTGACCTATGATATCATCGCCGAAGCCTTTGAGAAGTGCCGCAAGGGCCGCCTGTATATCCTCGATGAGATCATCAAGCCGGTCATTGCGCAGCCGCGCGCCGAGCTGAGCCGCTGGGCACCCAAGATGTTCAGCATGATGATCCCCACCGATAAGATCAAGGACGTTATCGGCAAGGGCGGCAAGGTCATTCAGGATATCTGCGCCACCTGCAACTGCAAGATCGATGTGCAGGAGGACGGCCATGTGTTCGTCTCCGCAGTGGATCAGGAGGACGCAAAGCGCGCCATCTTCACCATCAAGACCATCGTCGAGGACCCCGAGATCGGCGCTATCTATAAAGGAAAAGTCACCCGCCTGATGAACTTCGGTGCCTTCGTGGAGATCGCACCGGGCAAAGAGGGTCTCGTCCATATCTCCAAGCTGGATACCAAGCGCGTGGAGCGCGTGGAGGATGTGGTCGCCGTGGGCGACGCCATCGTCGTCAAGGTCACTGATATCGACCAGCAGGGCCGCATCAACCTGAGCCGCCGCGACGCCATTCTGGCGCTGGAGGCCAAGAAGAACGCCCAGCAGTAATTTTTCTGTACCTCAGAACCGCCGCACCGTGCCCCGGTGCGGCGGTTCTTTTGCGTGGAGCTCGTTGCCATGGGGCGCAGCCCCCGCGCGCGGGAGCGCGCAAAAGATGCCCGTCCAACTCCCGGCTGCCATAACACCCTCTGCAAAACGCGTATGCGTTTTGCGACTGAAACGCTTTTTCGGTTCCTTTTTCTCGAAAAAGGAACAAAACCCCCGTATCCTGTGAAATCTGAAAGCCAGTCCTTGCTCCGTTCCGCGGGCTGTGATACACTGAGGAAAACAAAAACAGGAGGTATCATTGCCTTGAATCCAAAAACCTTGTTCGTGCGCCGCGCGTCGGCGCTGATTTTGGCGCTGGTGCTTTGCGTTGCGGTGTTCGCCGCCCCCGCGGCGCGGGCCGCCGGGCCGCAGGAGGCACCCGGCGCGACGACCATCGGCGGCGCGAACACCACCCTCGTCCCCGCCGAGGAGGAAAACTGCCTGAGCTGGCTGTTTGGCTGGGGCGACGATATCACGCTGCCCTATCTCTATGTCAAGGGTCAGGGCCTGCGCCGCAATATCACGCTGAACCTTGTGGACTGCCTTGTGGGCATCACCTATACGGAGCTTGGCTCCATCGCCAGCTATGACTTTATCAACTCGTGGCAGGCGGCAGAGGTGTGGAAGGCGCAGGCCGTGGCTATCCACTCCTATCTGGAATATCATAAACAGTACGGCTCTTCTGCCAATGCGCTCATCTATACTCCGGTGGACCAGATCCCCGCTTCGGCCCGGAATGCCATCCGTGCGGCAGTGGAAAAGGTCAAGGATGAGGTCGTGACCTATAATGGCAGTGTCTGCGACGCGGTGTGGTCGGCCAGCGCGGGCTATAACACCCAGACCGGTGTGTATGGCACCTGTGCCAGCCTGGACGCATGGGGCACCGACGTGCCTTATCTCCAGAGCGTGGAAAGCCCCTATGAGGAACAGTACCATAACCTTCTGCGCCGCAGCATCGGCAAAGACTATACCTATCGTGAATACAACGACAGCCGCTACCCCAATGAGCCTTATGTCAGCGCTGACACCACCCACAAGGACCTGGGCGGCTTCGTGCAGTATGATACGCTGGTCAGCAATGGGCGCAGCTATCGGTATATCGGGCAGTTCGTCAGCTCGCGCTACTGTTTCGACTTCGGGATGGACGAGAACGGCACTCCCTGCATGACTTACTATGGCTTCGGCCATGGCGTGGGTATGAGCCAGTGCGGCGCGGTGGGCTATGCCGTGGAACAGAATATGAACTACCGCGATATCCTCCAACACTACTACCTTGGCACCTCCATCGGTAC
>JBJERT010000315.1:0-3129 GCA_051882435.1 Faecalibacterium sp. | reverse complement strand
AAAAGCGGGGCAAAAACTTTTTACTGGCAAGCCGCATCCGCGGCTTGCAAAAAGGTTTATGGGCAGACGGCAGTCGGGCGGCCAGCGTTTGCGCGCTCCCGCGCGCGGGGGCTGCGCCCGACCAACGAAACGCAGGGGGTCAGCCGTAAGGGTCATAAAGGTCATATTCCTCGGCCTCGGCGTGTTTGGCTTCCAGTACGGCAATGGCCTGCTCCAACTGGCTCTGGGTGCAGCCGCTTTCGCTGACCAGCGCACGCACGGCTTCGGCCAGATCACCGTCAAACAACGTATCCAGCCGTTGGCGCATACACCACACGCGATAAGCGCGGCGGGTAACGGTGGGGGAATAGGTGTTGCGGTTGGCGTCCTTGCCGCTCTTTACCCAGCCCTTTTCTTCCAGGCGGTACAGGAAATTGAGCACAGTGGCGGCGGCCCAGCCCTTTTCGGTCAGACAGGCACCGATCTCCCGCCGCGTAGCGGGGCAGCGGCAGGACCACACGGCCAAAAGCACCTGTTCTTCTGCCGGAGAGAGTGGTTTGAGGCTGTCCGGGATACCGTACATGGGCAAAACCCCTCCTTTTTATCTGGAAAAATATTTTACAAATGTCTTTGATACTTTCAGAATAGCATAAAATAAAGGGGAGGGCAAGAGTAAAATATCCTGGAACAGAGAAGGGAAGTGCGATGATTTTACAAATGTCTTTGAAACTGTATGCTCCAGAAAAACATTTGTAGCTTCTGTGCTTTCGGCCTGACGGCACAGAGGCATTTTTGTGCAAAGATGCTCTTGTTTTGCGAGGGGTAAAACAAGTATACTATGCCCAGTTCCTCAAAGCAACGGCCGCAGCGCTTTGGCGGCCTGAAAAAGTGTTTTTCAGATTGTTTACGATAGGAAAAGGAGAATCGTTATTATGGCACGAGTTTACAATTTCAGCGCGGGTCCCAGCATGCTGCCCGAAAAAGTCCTCAAACAGGCGCAGGCCGAGCTGCTCGAATACGGCGACAGCGGCCAGAGCGTGATGGAGATGAGCCACCGCAGCAAGTGGTTCGACGCCATCATCAAGGATACCGAGGCGACCCTGCGCCGTGTCATGAACATCCCCGATAACTACAAGGTCGGTTTCTTCCAGGGCGGCGCGACGCAGCAGTTTGCCATGGTGCCGCTGAACTTCATGACCACCGGCAAGGCGGATTACATCGTGACCGGCAACTTCTCCAATCTGGCTGCCAAGGAAGCGGCCAGGTTTGGCGAGGTGAAGATCGTTGCCAGCAGCAAGGATAAAAACTTCACTTACATCCCGGATGTCAATGCCATCGACTACGACAAGGACGCCAGCTATATCCACATCTGCCAGAATAATACCATCTTTGGCACCCAGTTCGTGGAGCTGCCCCAGGTCGAGGGGGTGCCGCTGGTGGCGGACCTCAGCTCGATGATCCTCTCCAAGCCGGTGGATGTCACGCAGTACGGCTGCATCTACTTCGGTGTGCAGAAGAATGTGGCCCCGGCGGGTATGGCCATCGCCATCGTGCGGGAGGACCTGCTGGGCCATGCGGCGGACACCGTGCCCACCATGATGAACTACACCACCCTGCTGGGCAAGGACAGCATGTACAATACGCCGCCCTGCTGGTGCATCTATATGACCGGTCTGGTGCTCAAGTATCTGGAAAATGACATCGGCGGCCTGGCCAATATGCAGAAGATCAACGAGGCCAAGGCCAAGGTGCTGTATGATTACCTCGATGGTCAGGAGTTCTTCACCAACCCGGTGGAGCACAAGTACCGCAGCACCATGAACGTTACCTTTACCAGCCCCAACCCCGATCTGGACAAGAAATTCTGCGCCGAAGCGGCAGCGGCAGGTTTCGTCAACCTGAAGGGCCACCGTCTGGTGGGCGGTATGCGCGCTTCGATCTATAATGCCATGCCGGCCGAGGGCGTGGATAAGCTGGTCGAGTTCATGGAAGATTTCCGCAAAAAGAATGTGTGAGGGATAGGACAATGTTTACCATCAAAACTCTGAATGCCATCAGCCCGGTGGGCCTTGCCAAGCTGCCCAAGAATCTGTTCCAGGTCGCCGTGGACAGCGACGCGCCGGACGGCATCCTTGTGCGCAGCGCCGATATGCTGAACATGGATTTCAATAAGAATCTGCTGGCCATTGCCCGTGCGGGCGCCGGTGTGAACAACATCCCGCTGGATCGTTGCAGTGAGCAGGGCATCGTCGTGTTCAATACGCCGGGCGCCAATGCAAACGCAGTTGCGGAGCTGGTCATCGGTATGCTCATCGCGGGCAGCCGCAATGTGGCCGCCGCCGCACAGTGGACGCTGGGCCTTGCCGGAGACCCCGCGATGTCCAAGAGCGTCGAGAAGGGCAAAAAGCAGTTCGTCGGCAATGAGATCAAGGGCAAAACGCTGGGCGTTATCGGCCTGGGTGCCATCGGCTCCCGCGTGGCGAACTGCGCCATTGAGCTGGGCATGGAGGTCTACGGCTACGACCCCTATATTTCCATCGATGCCGCGTGGAATCTGAGCAGCCAGGTCCACCACTGCGTCAATCTGAACGATATGCTCCCGCTGTGCGACTATCTGACGATCCATGTGCCGTATCTGCCCACCACCCGCGACACCATCAACTCCCAGACGCTGGCGCTGTGCAAGGATGGCGTGAAGATCCTGAACTATGCCCGCGGCGAACTGGTGAACAACGCTGCTCTGCTGGAGGCTCTGGAAACCGGCAAAGTGTCCGCTTATATGACCGACTTCCCCAATGATGCCATTCTGGGCAAGCCGGGTGTCGTCTGCACCCCGCACCTGGGCGCTTCGACCCCGGAGGCAGAGGACAACTGCGCAGTCATGGCAGCACAGGAGATCAGCGATTATCTCAAGAATGGTAATATCACCCATTCGGTCAATCTGCCCGAGGTGCGCCAGCCCCGCGCCGGCGGCAAGCGCATCTGCATCATCCATAAGAATGAGCCGGGCATGATCAGCCAGATCACCGCCCTGACCACAGAGGCGGGCCTGAACATCGAGAACATGGTCAACAAGAGCAAGAAAAATATGGCGTATACCATGCTCGACGCGACCGGCGCGGTGAATACCGCTCTGGCGGAAAAGCTGGC
>JBJERT010000314.1:0-3133 GCA_051882435.1 Faecalibacterium sp. | reverse complement strand
CATCGCCTGCGCGATGGGCGGGCGAGTTTGCTGGTTTGACGGAAGGCGGCGGCACAGGTTTGCGCGCTCCCGCGCGCGGGGGCTGTGCCCGGCGGCGGAAAGGCGCAGCGCTGCAGTGGGGAAAAGCCTCCCTCACTGAGGGAGGTGGCATCGCGAAGCGATGACGGAAGGAGTTCAGGTAAAGTTACTCCCCCAGTCGCCTGCGGCGACAGCCCTCTCATGGAGGGGGCCTTATTCGCGCTAAATTTAAGGATTGCTATAATGACTTGCTGTCGTCTGATATTGTATGCGCAAACCGTGGCTCAACCCACGGCAAAGAGGCCGCTGAGAGCGCCCAGCAGGCCCGCACTCGCCAACCCGATGATGATCCCTGCCAGCAGGACGCCGCCCATACAGGCCACGAGCACATCCTTGAACTTCATATCCAGAATGGAGGCCGCCAGTGTGCCGGTCCATGCCCCGGTGCCGGGCAGCGGGATGCCCACGAACAGCAGCAGCGCCAGCGTCAGGCCGCGGCCCGCCTTGGCCTCGAGCTTGCGGCCGCCCTTTTCGCCCTTGACGATAAAGAACTTGCAGATGCCCCCCATCAGCGGCTTGTCACAGCCCCAGATGAGGAACCGGCGGGCGAACAGATAGATAAACGGCACCGGCAGCATATTGCCCACCACACACACCAGATAGGTGGGCAGAGCGGGCAGCCCCAGGCCCAGGCCGATGGGGATGGCACCGCGCAGCTCGATGATGGGAACCATCGAGACCAGAAAAACGAACAGATAATTTCTGACCATAGCTTCTCCTTGTTCTCAGAGGTCGATCTGAAGCTCCACCGGGCAGTGGTCGGAGCCGAACACCTCATTGTGGATCTCGGCCGCCGTCACCTTGTCGGCGATGCGGTCCGACACGATAAAATAATCGATGCGCCAGCCCGCGTTCTTTTCCCGCGCACGGAAACGGTAGCTCCACCAGCTGTACTTCACCTCGTCCGGGTGCAGGGCGCGGAAGGTATCCGTGAAGCCCGCCCCCAGCAGCTCGGTCATTTTGGCGCGCTCGGCGTCGGTAAAGCCCGCGTTCATGCGGTTGGTCTTGGGGTTCTTGATGTCGATCTCCTCGTGGGCGACGTTCAGGTCGCCGCACAGGATGACCGGCTTGCGCGCATCCAGCCCGCACAGATAGGCGCGGAAGGAATCCTCCCATACCATACGGTAGTCCAGCCGCTTCAGTTCGTTCTGGCTGTTGGGCGTGTAGCAGTTCACGAGGAAAAAGCCCGGATATTCCAGCGTCAGCACACGGCCCTCGTGGTCGTGCTCCTCAATGCCGATGCCCTGCGTGACGGCCAGCGGTGCCTGCCTGCACCAGCAGGCGGTGCCGGAATACCCCCGCTTTTCAGCGGAGTATGTATACTCGGTGTAGCCCTCGGGCGCAAAATCCGCCTGCCCGGGCTGCATCTTGGTCTCCTGTACCGAGAAGATATCGGCCCCCAGCGCGGCAAAGCTCTCGGCAAAGCCATGGGTCAGGCAGGCGCGCAGGCCGTTGACGTTCCAACTGACAAGTTTCATAGGTCCTCTTTCCTTTTTGTATTCGGTCCCGTTGTGTTTGATGCCTGCGCCCGTCGGCGGGGTCAGGCCCGATATTTTGTTTTCCACTTTCCACTGGCGAACCGCCCCACGAAGCAGGTCGTGCGGCAGACCCAGTCCACCACCATGGCGATCCACACGCCCACCGCGCCGTAGCCCATCTGTACGCCCAGCAGGTAGCTGAACCCGATGCGCCACACCGCCATGCTCAGCACCGAGACGAGCATCGTGAAGCGCACATCGTTCGCGGCGCGCAGAGCGTTGGGCAGCACAAAGGCCACCGGCCAGAGCAGCATAGCACAGCCGTTATGGATGCGCACCAGCAGGATGGCCAGCTCCATCGTCTCGCCGGAAAGCGCATAGATGCCTACGAGCTGCCGCACAAAGAGCAGAATCACCCCATTGAACAGCCCCATGGCAAGGTAGGCCCACAGCACCAGCTTGCGGGTATAAGCTACGGTCTGCTTGTGGTCGCCCGCGCCGACGCACCGGCCCACAACGGTGATCATCGCCAGTCCGATGGCCTGCCCCGGGATGCAGCCCATGCCATCCAGATTGTTGGCCACGGCGTTGGCCGCGATCTGTACGGTACCAAAGGTGGAGATCATACTGACCACAAGGATGCGCCCGGCCTGAAACAGGCTGTTTTCGAACGCCGAAGGGATGCCGATGCCCAGAATGCGGCGGGCCATACCGCCGTCCACCCGGACCGTGCGGGAGACCACAAGACTCTGGCCTTTCCGGTAGCAGCAGCGCAGGATGAGCACCGCCGCCAGCGCCCGGGAGAACACACTGGGCCACGCCACGCCTTCGACGCCCATGTTCAGCCCGAAAATGCACACCGCGTTGCCCACGACGTTGAAAATGTTCATGAAAACGCTGATCTGCATGGAAATCTTGGAGTTGCCCATGCTGCGGAACAGCGCCGCGCCCGCGTTGTACAGGGCCAGAAAGGGGTAGCTGATGGATGTGACCCGCAGATACCGTATGCCTGCTTCAAACACATCGGCCTCGATGGAACCATAAAACAGCCGGATGAGCGGCGCGGCAAACACAAAGCTCAGAAGCCCCACGCCCACGCCCAGCAGCGCGCTGAGCAAAATGAGCTGACCGGAGCTGTCGTTCGCCTTTTCGCGCTCCTGTGCACCCAGATATTGGCTGACCACCACTGCGCCGCCCGTGGCCAGAGCCGCAAACAGCACGATGACCAGATTATTGACCATATCCACAAGGCTGACGCCTGAGATCGCCGCCTCGCCGCATCGGGAGACCATCATCGTGTCTGCCATGCCGACCGTGACCGCCAGAAGCTGCTCGACCAGCAGCGGCCACACCAGCCGCAGAAGCTCTTTTTGCGTAAACAGTGCTCCCTGCACGGCGGACGCTGCCGAAGGCTCTTGCAGATTCTTCATGATCTTTCCTCGCTGTCTCACACTGGTATCGTTGTGGTATCCATCTTAACACACCTTCCGGGGATTGTAAAGCAAAGAACGCCGGACGGGGGTTTTTGTTCCTTTTTGAAAAAAGGAACCGAAAAACTTTTTACTGCGCCCATCGCC
>JBJERT010000313.1:0-3142 GCA_051882435.1 Faecalibacterium sp. | reverse complement strand
TGGGCCGATTGAAAAGCTTTTTCGGTTCCTTTTTCTCGAAAAAGGAACAAAAACAAAAACCTCACCCCCGCCCGTGCTCGCTGACAAACCGGAAGAAGGCGCGGATGTGGGGCTGGAGGATGTAGTCCCGACGGTACGCGAGGTAGAGGGAGCGCCGGGACTCCACCGGCAGCTCGAACTGGAGCAGGCGCTTTTCCTGAACGGCGGCGCGCGCCGCGCGCTCCGAGAGCAGGGACACGCCCAGCCCGCTCTGTACCAGATTCTTGATCGCCTCCTGATCATTGACCCGCGCCGCGACGGTCAGGGTCTCCTCCGCGATGCCCAGCGAGCTGAGGAACCGGTCCGCGGTCTTGAGGCTGCCGCTGCCCTTTTCCCGCAGGATCATCGGCTCCCGCAGCAGGGCGGGCAGCGGGTCCGCCTCCTTCTGAAGCGCCAGGAACCGCTCCGTCACCGGCGTGATGAGCACCATGCGGTCCTCACAGAAGGGAACACAGGTCAGGCGCTCGCCGCCATCCATACCCAGCAGCCCCAGATCAAAAATACCATCTTCCAGCCCTTCCACGACGCCCTGACTGTTGGTCTGGCGCACCGTGAAATACACGTCCGGGTACAGCTCCCCGAACCGGGGCAGAAGCTGGGGCAGGATATACGCGGCGGGGATAGTGGAGGCTCCCAGCCGGATGATATGTTCCTCGTCCGGCGCGCAGGTGCGCTCGATGCGGGACTTGAGCGCCAGCATCTTGACCGCGCAGTCATAGACCTCCCGGCCCTTGGGCGTGACCTCCACCGCCTTGGTGGTGCGCAGGAGCAGCCGGCGCCCCAGCTCCTCCTCCAGCGCCCGGACGTGGGCGCTGACCGTCGGCTGCGACAAAAACAGATGCTGCGCCGCCGCCGTGAACCCGCCGTACTTCACCACGGCGGCAAAGCATTCAAGCTGTTTCAGTTCCATCGCATACCTCCCGCAGCGCCGCCAGCGCCGCGTCCACGTCCTGCGGGGTGTTGTACCAGCCAAAGCTGAACCGGATGCTGCCCGTGGGATAGCTGCCCAGCGTCTTGTGGGCGGAGGGCGCACAGTGCAGCCCCACCCGGGTCAGGATGCCGAATCGTTCCTCCAGCGCGGCGGCGGCCAGCGCCTCGTCGATGCGCGGGGTCTGGACGCTCACCACGCCGGTGCGGCCCACGGTATCCCGCCGCCCGAGGACGCGCACCCGCCCCGCCCGTTCCAGCGGCTCCAGACCGGCCAGAAACTGCCCGGTCAGCGCCATTTCATGGGCATAGATGGCCGCGGTGCCCGTGCGCCGCAAAAACAGCAGCCCGGCCCGCAGACCCATCAGGCCGGGCAGGTTGGGCGTGCCCGGCTCGAACTTGTCCGGCAGAAAGGCGGGCATCTCCTCGGTATGGCTCAGGCTGCCCGTGCCGCCCGCCAGAAACGGCGGCAGAAGCTCCGCCATCTCCTCCGACAGCACCAGCCCGCCGATGCCCTGCGGCCCCAGCAGGCCCTTGTGGCCGGTAAACGCCACGGCGTCCAGCCCCATGGCCTCCATATCGATGTCCAGCACGCCCGCGGTCTGGGCGCAGTCGGCGAAGAACTTCAGGCCGCGGCGGCGGCAGAACGCGCCTACCTCTGCCAGCGGCAGCACCGTGCCGCAGACGTTGCTGGCGTGGGTCATTACGACAGCGCGGGTGTTGGGGCGCAGGCAGCCTTCCAGCGCGTCCAGCTCCAGCGTGCCGTCCGGGCGGCAGGGGACGCGGGTGAACTGCGCCCCCATCTGCACCAGCGGACGCATGACCGCGTTGTGCTCCATGGCCGAGACGAGGATATGGTCCCCCGGCCTCACGAACCCCCGCAGCAGAAGGTTCAGGCTCTCGGTCACGTTTTTGGTAAAGACCACGTTGCGGCAGTCCGGCCCCCGGAACTGCTCGCACAGAAGCTGGCGGGTCTCCAGCACCTGCTCCTCCACGGAATAGGCCGCCGCATAGCAGCCGCGGTTGATGTTCGCGCCGCTGCGGGTCATATAGTCATACACGGCCTGCGCCACCTCGGGGGGCTTGGGAAAGGTGGTGCTGGCATTATCGAGATAGATCGTCTGCATGGGTGTTCCTCCTTTTTCTCCATTATAGCGCCATGGAATCGATAAAGTAAATAGATTCATTGAATTTAGCTATAGGACGACCGGTTGTTTCCGGGCGAAAAAGCCGCTATAATAAAAGAAAAAACGAGGTGGACCGCGATGAAAGGACTTTTGGAAACACTTCTGGCGCAGCTTCCCGCCGTGCTGGTCACGGTGGTGGCGGCGCACGGCTCGGTCCCGCGGGGGCCGGGTGCGCACATGGTGGTCGGAAAGGACGGGCGGCTGTACGGCACCGTCGGCGGCGGCCGCATCGAGGCCCGGGCCATCGAGACGGCCCGGAGCGTGCTGGACAGCGGAACGTTCCTGTGCAAGACCGAGAGCCTTGCCCCCGGCGGCGAAATGGGGATGGTCTGCGGCGGCGAGGCGGAGCTGCTATATCAGCCCCTGACTGAGGCCGACCGCCCCACCCTGACGGCGGCGCTGGACGCGCTGGAACACGAGCGGCCCGCACGGCTGGCCTTCGACCGGAGCACCGGGGCGCTGACCCTGATGGAAGGGCCCGCCTGCCCCAGCAGCGACGCGCTCTACACGGAGTCTCTGGCCCCGGCGGGGCGGGTATACATCTTTGGCGGCGGGCATGTGGCCCAGGCGCTGGTGCCCGTGCTGGCGGCGGTGGAGTTCCGCTGCATCGTTCTGGAGGACCGGCCGGAGTTCTGCGACCGGCGGCTGTTCCCCGCGGCGCAGGAGCTGCGGCTCTACCCGGAGGGCCAGCCTTCCGCCGCGCTGACCGCGGAAGATTATGTTTGCGTCATGACCCGCGGGCATCGGTCGGATCTGGAATGCGAGGCGTTCGCGCTGCGCAGCCCCGCGCGGTACATCGGCGTGATGGGGAGCCGGAACAAGATCCGCACCGTCAACGCCCGGCTGCGGGAGATGGGGTTCACGGACGCGGAGCTTGCCCGGGTACACACCCCCATCGGCCTCGCCATCGGCGCGCAGACGCCCGCGGAGATCGCCGTTTCCATCGCCGCGGAGCTGATCGCGGTCCGGGCGGGGAAGGGATGACGAGG
>JBJERT010000312.1:0-3144 GCA_051882435.1 Faecalibacterium sp. | reverse complement strand
TTTGCGACTGAAAAGCTTTTTCGGTTCCTTTTTCTCGAAAAAGGAACAAAAAAAGTACCCCCAAAAACCTTGTTGACAGCGGACGCAGCTCCGCTTTGAATTAAGCTGCACAACTTTTTCCAATATAAAAGGAGTGCGCAAATTATGAAAGGCATCATTCTTGCCGGCGGCGCCGGCACCCGGCTCTATCCGCTGACCATGGTCACGAGCAAACAGCTCCTGCCGGTCTACGATAAGCCGATGATCTACTATCCCTTGTCCACCCTGATGCTGGCGGGCATCCAGGATATCCTCATCATCTCCACCCCCACCGACACGCCCCGCTTCGAGGCTCTGCTGGGCGATGGCAGCCAGTACGGCATCCATCTGCAATACAAGGTCCAGCCCTCGCCGGACGGTCTGGCGCAGGCGTTCCTGCTGGGCAAGGAGTTCATTGGCGACGACTGCTGCGCCATGATCCTGGGCGATAACATCTTTTACGGCAACGGCTTCTCCAAGATCCTGAAAACCGCAGTCTCCAACGCGGAACAGAAGGGCCGCTGCACGGTCTTTGGCTACTATGTTCCCGACCCCGAGCGCTTTGGCATTGTGGAGTTCGACGCCGACGGCAAGGTCCTCAGCGTAGAGGAAAAGCCCCAGCACCCCAAGAGCAACTATGCCATCACCGGCCTGTACTTCTACAATAAAGACGTGGTGAAAATGGCCAAACAGGTCCGGCCCTCCGCCCGCGGCGAGCTGGAGATCACCACGCTGAACGACCTGTACCTCAAGCGCGGCGAGCTGGACGTCCAGCTTCTGGGCCGCGGCTTCGCGTGGCTGGACACCGGGACCATGGACAGTCTGGTGGAGGCCGCCGACTTTGTGCGCATGATCGAAAAGCGCCAGGGCATCAAGATCAGCGCCCCGGAGGAGATCGCCTTCAAGTATGGCTGGATCGACCGGCCCACCCTGCTGGAATCCGCCGAGCGCTACGGCAAAAGCCCCTACGGCCAGCACCTCAAAAACGTGGCCGAGGGCAAACTGAGATATTGAGAGGGCAACGCCATGAAGATCATTGTTACAGGCTGTAAGGGTCAGCTGGGCACCGAGATCATCAAACAACTGCGCACCGGACGCAGCGAGATCGGCCCGATCCCGGACAAGCTGCTCAACGCTACGGTCATCCCGGTGGATTTGCCGGAGCTGGATATCTCCAACTACAAAATGGTGGATGAGTTCGTCCGCCGCCAGCGCCCGGATGTCATCATCAACTGCGCGGCGTACACCAACGTGGACGGCTGCGAGGTGAACCATGACGCCGCCTTCAAAGCCAACGCGCTCGGCCCCCGCAACCTTGCGCAGGCCGCCGAAAAGACCGGCGCGCGCCTGGTGCATGTCTCTACCGACTATGTGTTCTCCGGCCGCGAAAACGGCGGCATCCCGCAGGATGAGGCGGCTCTGCCCGGCCCCATCAGCGCCTATGGCTCCACAAAGCTGATGGGCGAGAAGTATGTAGAGCAGTTCTGTCACCGCCATTTCATCGTGCGCACCGCATGGCTGTACAGCTACTACGGCAAGAACTTCGTCAAGACTATCGTCAACGCGGGCCGCAAGTTCGGCAAGCTCGAGGTGGTCAACGACCAGCTCGGCAATCCCACCAACGCGGTGGACCTGGCCCACGAGCTGCTCCAGCTCTGCGTCACCCACGAATACGGTCTCTATCACTGCACCGGCGAGGGCATCTGCTCGTGGTATGACTTTGCCTGCGAGATCATCCGCCTGTCCGGCGTGGAGGCGACGGTCGCGCCCTGCACCAGTGAGGAATACAAGGCCAAGCACCCGGACAGCGCCGACCGCCCCCGCTGGAGCGCGCTGGACAACCGGATGCTGCGCTGCACTGTGGGCAATCAGGTGCGCCCCTGGCAGGACGCGCTGGCCTGCTTCTTTGCCCACTGGGATGGCGACAACGGCATGAAGTAACGGGCTTCCGCTGTTCTGGAAAGCGGAGCAGGGAGTTTTTTTACTGGAAAGGAATTTCATGAAAACTTATCTTATCACCGGCTGTGCCGGTTTTATCGGCTCGAATTTTGTCCACTATATGCTCAAAAAGTACCCGGAGATCCTGCTGGTCAACCTCGATAAGCTGACCTACGCGGGCAATCTGGAAAACCTGAAAGAGGTGGAAGGCGACCCCCGCCACGTCTTCGTGCAGGGCGATATCTGCGACAAGGAACTGGTCCAGAGCCTGTTTGCAAAGTATGATTTCGATTATGTCATCAACTTCGCGGCCGAGAGCCATGTAGACCGTTCTATCGCAAATCCCGAGATTTTCGTCCAGACCAACGTGATGGGCACCGTCAATCTGCTCCAGCGCGCCAAGGAGGCGTGGTACGACCCCGCCGCCAAGTCCTGGAAGGCAGGCAAAAAGTACCTTCAGGTCTCTACGGATGAGGTCTATGGCGCTCTGGGCGCGGAGGGCTTCTTTATGGAGACGACCCCGCTGTGCCCCCACAGCCCCTACTCGTCCTCCAAGGCCAGCGCGGATATGTTCGTCATGGCCTTCCACGATACCTATGGCATGCCGGTGAACATCACCCGCTGCTCCAACAACTACGGCCCCTATCAGTTCCCGGAAAAGCTCATCCCGCTGATGATCAACAACGTCAAGCACCATAAGCAGCTCCCGGTTTACGGTGACGGTATGCAGATCCGGGACTGGCTGTATGTGGAGGACCACTGCAAGGCTATCGATATGGTAGCCAATGACGGCAGGGTCGGCGAGGTCTATAACGTGGGCGGCCACAATGAACGCCCCAATATCTTTATCGTAAAGACCATTATCGCCCAGCTCTATGACCGCCTCAAGGATGACGGCATCAGCGAAGACCTCATCAAGCATGTGGAGGACCGTCTGGGCCACGACCGCCGCTATGGCATCGACCCGACCAAGATCAAAAACGATCTGGGCTGGTACCCTGAGACGCCGTTTGAAAAGGGCATCGTCCTGACCATCGACTGGTACCTGAGCCACGAGGAATGGATGGAGCACGTCACCAGCGGAAACTATCAGAAATACTACGAGGAAATGTACCGAAATAAATAACAGAACCACCTGAACAAAACCGCCGCACGGAACACCCGCGCGGCGGTTTTTTGGCTTCCGAA
>JBJERT010000311.1:0-3146 GCA_051882435.1 Faecalibacterium sp. | reverse complement strand
TTGCGCGCTCCCGCGCGCGGGGGCTGCGCCCCGTATATGTTTCGGTGTTTTGTATAGTATAGCACAGCCCTGCGGGTGGGAAAAGGACGATATTTTGCGTTTTCCCTTGACTTTTCCCTTGACAAGCGGCCTGTGGGCGGCTATTTTGAAAGAGATCATCATTTTGGGGAGGTTCTATCATCGATGCTGTATCCGTTCAGCGCGCTTCTGGCGCGCATGAAGTATATCACCCGCTGGAGCCTTATGCACTCCACGCGGGCGGAATCCCTCAGCGAACACACCTGCGACACCGCGCTGCTGGCGCACATGCTCTGCCTGATCGCGCGGCGTTACACCGGCACCCCCTGCCGTCCCAAAACGGTCGCGGTGGCGGCGCTGTACCACGACGCCCCCGAGATCATCACCGGCGACATGCCCACGCCGGTCAAATACCACAGCGAGGTCCTGCGCAGCGCCTACAAAGCGCTGGAGCGGGAGAGCGTATCCGCCATGGGCGCGCTGCTTCCGCCGGAGCTGAGGGAGGAGGTGGAGCCATTTCTCAGCGGGGAGCTGCTCACCGCCGAGGAAAAGCGGCTGCTCAAAGCCGCCGACCGGCTATCGGCCCTCATCAAATGCATGGAGGAACAGCGGGGCGGCAACCACGAATTTGACGCGGCGCTGGCGCAGCAGAAAGCCGCGCTGGCCGCGATGCACTGCCCCGAAGCCGACTGGTTCATGGAGCATTGTCTGCCCTGCTACACCCGCAATCTGGACGAGCTGACCCGCATGGAGTAGCGGCCGGTTCAGGGGAACGGCACCTCCCGCGCGTCCTCCGGTTCGGCGGCGCGGCGCTGCTGCTCGAACACCGCTTCGATAAGGCGGTCCAGATCGGTGAGATGCTCCAGCTCGCAGCAGATGCGGCGCAGGCTGGCCGCACCCTTGAGGCCCTTCATATAGTGCATGGTCTGGGCGCGGGCCTGCGGCATGGCCACAAACTCGCCCTTTTCTTCCACCATCTCCTCCACCTGGCGGCGCATGGCGTTCATCCGCGCCTGAAGGTTGGGTGCTTTGGGCATGGGATGACCCTCCAGCGCGGCATTCACCCGCTCGAACAGCCAGGGGTCGCCCAGCGCAGCCCGCGCGATCATCACGCCGTCGCAGCCTGTACGGCGCACCATCTCCACGGCGTCCTCTGCCGTGCGGATATCGCCGTTGCCGAACACCGGCACTTTCACCGCCTCTTTGACCCGGGCGATGATCTCCGGGTCGATACCGGGAGTATACATCTGCTCCCGCGTACGGGCGTGGACCGCGACAGCCGCCGCTCCTGCCTGCGCGCAGGCACGGGCGCATTCCACGGCTGTGACGTGTTCCGCGTCCCAGCCTTTGCGCAGCTTGACCGTCACCGGCCGGGAGGTATGGGCACGCACCTGCTCCACGATGCGCCCGCACAGGTCCGGGTCCAGCATCAGGCGGCTGCCCGCCCCGCCCGAAACGATCTTGGGCGCGGGACAGCCCATATTGATATCCAGAAAGTCGAATCGCTCCTCTTCAATGGCCGCGGCGGCTTCGCCCATGATCTCGGGCACCTCGCCGAACAGCTGCACACCGTAGGGCGCGCCGTTGGGCCGGGCACGGAGCAGGCAGGCAGTCTTGTGGTCATGATGGGTCAGCGCACGGCTGGACACCATCTCACTGATTGTAAAGCCCGCGCCGTGCTGGGCCATCAGCCGACGGCAGGCCGCATCCGTAAAGCCCGCCATCGGGCCGAACACCGCCCGGTGCGGCAGGGTCAGTGTTCCGATCTGTAAAGGTTCCATGGTTCGTTCCCCGTTTTCATTGTCATTGGCGCAGGGGCGGGGCCTCGGCGCTGGAATTGATTGTACCATATTTTCGCGCGTTATGGTATACTGTGTTTTGAAAGGAGCGGCGGCGGCCCTGCAAACGCCCCGCCGGAGCACAAACCATGGAATACCGTGACTGGAACAAAAAGGATATCCGAACCTCGCTGCTGGGCTATGGCTGCATGCGCCTGCCCAAAACGCCGGAGGGCAAGATCGACGAGCCGCGCGCCGCGGCCCTGCTCAACGCCGCGCGGGACGCGGGCGTGAACTACTTCGACACCGCCTATCCCTATCACGGCGGTGAGAGCGAACCGTTCGTGGGGCGGGTCATCGCCCAATGGCCGCGGGAGAGCTTTTATCTCGCCACCAAAATGCCGCTGTGGCACTGCAAGAGCCTTGCGGACGCGCAGCGCATCTTTCAGGAGCAGCTGGACCGGCTGGGGGTGGAATATTTTGACTTCTACCTGCTGCACGCCCTGCACAAAGCCCGCTACGACGAGGCCAAAGCGCTGGGCATCGTAGACTGGCTGTGGGAGCAGAAAGCCGCCGGGCGCATCCGAAACTTTGGATTTTCCTTCCACGACAACTATGAGGCTCTGGAACACATCCTGCGGGATCAGCCGTGGGACTTCTGCCAGATCCAGTACAATTACATCGACACGGACGACCGCGCCGAAGCACAGGCAGGCGACCGGGGATATGCTCTGACCGAGGAGCTGGGCGTTCCGGTCATCATCATGGAACCGATCAAGGGCGGCACACTGGCGCAGCTCCCGCCCGATGCCGCCGCTCCGCTCCGGGCGCTGCGGCCCGATGCCAGCATGGCCTCCTGGGCGCTGCGCTGGGTGGGCAGCCACTCCAACGTCAAGGTCATCCTTTCCGGCATGAGCGACGAGGCGCAGCTTGCGGACAATCTGGCGACCTTCGGGCCATTCGAGCCGCTCTCGGCGCAGGAGAACGCTGCCGTTGCGCAGGCAGCCGACATCCTGCGCAGCCGTACAAAGATCGGGTGCACGGGCTGCCGCTACTGCATGCCCTGTCCCATGGGCGTGGAGATCCCGGACAATTTCAGCATCTGGAACCGCTGGGCCATGTTTGGTCAGGACGATGCCATCCGCGAGAGCTGGACCCAGCGCTGGGATGACAAGGAAAAGGCCAAACACTGCGTCCGCTGCGGCAAGTGCGAGGCTGTCTGCCCCCAGAAGCTCCCCATCCGCGAGGCGCTGGCGCAGCTGCAAAAAGAGCTGGACGAATTATCCCTTTCCTGAATAAAACAGACCGCCGACGCACAGGACCCTGTGCAAAAGTCGGCGGTCTGTTTTT
>JBJERT010000310.1:0-3183 GCA_051882435.1 Faecalibacterium sp. | reverse complement strand
AAAAGTTTTTCGGTTCCTTTTTTCAAAAAGGAACAAAAAGCAACAAAATAAAATCCCCCGCATCCCGACCGAGAATCATGTGTTGTCAGAAAGGAGCATCCCTATGAATCTGATCCTGCTGGGCGCACCGGGCGCCGGAAAAGGTACGCAGGCCGAGATCATCTGCGCAAAGCTGAGCATCCCCACCATCAGCACGGGCAACATCCTGCGGGCCGCCGTCAAGGAAGGCACCGAGATGGGCCTGAAGGCCAAGAGTTACATGGACGCGGGCGCGCTGGTGCCCGACGAGGTCATCATCGGCATCCTGAAAGAGCGCCTGGGACAGGCGGACTGCGCCAACGGCTTCATTCTGGACGGTGTGCCCCGCACCATCGCGCAGGCCGAGGCCATCGAGAAGATGGGCATCCGCATCGACAAGGTGCTGGAGCTGTCGGTGCCGGATGAGGTCATCATCAGCCGTATGAGCGGCCGCCGTGTGTGCGAAAAGTGCGGCGCAAGCTACCATATCGTCAGCAAGCAGAGCAAGGTCGAGGGCGTGTGCGACGCCTGCGGCGGCAAGCTGGTCATCCGCAAGGACGACGAACCGGCCACCGTGCTCGACCGTTTGAAAGCCTATCATGAGCAGACCGAGCCGCTGGTCGGCTTCTACCGCGAGCGCGGCAAGCTGTCGGTCATCCCCTACGCTCCCACCATCGAGGAGAACACGGCTGCGATCATGAAGGCTTTGGAGGCATAACCTTGATCCAGATCAAAAACGCAAAAGAACTGGACGGCATGCGCCGGGCCAACGCCCTGAGCGCGGCCGCCCTCAAGTACGGCGGCGACCACATCGAGGCCGGAATGACCACCTGGGAGCTGGACAAACTCATCTATGACTTCATCGTCCAGCACGGCGGCAAGCCCAACTTCAAGGGCCTGTACGGCTTCCCCGGCACGGCCTGCATCAGCCTGAACGACACCGTTATCCATGGCATCCCTTCCCGGGAACAGGTCATCCGCCCCGGCGACATCGTCAGCATCGACACCGGCGCCAAGGTGGACGGCTTCAACGGCGACAACGCCTGCACCTATGCGGTGGGCAAGGTCGACCTGGAGGCCCAGCGTCTGCTGGAGGTCACCCGGGAGGCCCTGCATCTGGGCATCGCGCAGGCGGTGGCGGGCAACCGCATCGGCGATATCGGCCACGCGGTGCAGGAGCACTGCGAAAAGGCCGGTTTCTCGGTGGTGCGGGATTTCGTCGGCCACGGCACCGGCAAGGAGCTGCACGAGGACCCGGAGGTGCCCAACTTCGGCACGCCGGGCCGTGGCCCCCGTCTGGTGCCCGGTATGACCATCGCCATCGAGCCGATGATCTGCCAGTATGATTATAAGGTCAAGACCCTGCCCGACGGCTGGACGGTCAAGACCCGCGACGGCGGCCTGGCAGCCCACTTCGAGCATTCAGTGGCCATCCTCAAGGACCGCACCGAGATCATGACCCGCGGCTGGGAAGACCCCGATTTCACGCTGTGACCGCCGCTGCACGGCGCGGCCGCCCCGTTTGTGCATTTCTGCCAACTTTTTTGCAAAAAATTTGGTCCGTGCCGTGCATTCGCCCCCAAGCGCCCCGAATTTCCGCCTTCCGTGGGGGGGCGGAAATTTTTATCGGAAATACGGAAAAAAGCTCTTGCAAAATGGCGCGGCAGGGTGTATAATCTATAAATGGCCGTGGCAGCCAGATGCTTTCTCGGCGGACAGGGATAGTCTGCCCGTTTTGCGGATTTCGTGCCGCAGGAGAAAAAGCATGTGGCTATCACTGCCGCCTGTCCATCCATAAAAGGCAAACTGAGCAGAGTCCAGTGAGGAGGCAAATCGCTTGTCTAAAGAAGACGTCATCGAGATCGAAGGCATCGTGCGCGAGGCCATGCCCAACGCCATCTTTAAGGTGGAAATGTTGAGCGAGGATAAGAACACCGGGAAGCTCACGCCCAGCGGTCACATCCTGTTAGCGCACATCTCCGGCAAGCTCCGGACCAATTTCATCCGGATCCTGCCCGGGGACAAGGTCACCGTCGAAATGTCGCCCTACGATCTGACGAAGGGCCGCATTACCTGGCGCTCGAAATAAGCGCCGGGGGAATACTTCAAAAGGAGGTTCAACATCATGAAGGTCAAGCCTTCCGTGAAACCCATCTGCGAAAAGTGCAAGGTCATCCGCCGCAAAGGCCGCGTGATGGTCATCTGCCAGAACCCCAAGCATAAGCAGCGCCAGGGCTGATTCGGGCGCCTGGGGGCCAAGTGCGTAGAGTCCCGGCGCAGGCCCCGACACTGACATGGGATGATTTTTGGAGGATACTACTATGGCACGTATTGCCGGCGTTGACCTGCCCCGCGAGAAGCGCGTTCAGGTGGGTCTCACCTACGTTTACGGTATCGGTCAGACCACTGCCAACAAGATCCTGGCAGCTACTGGCATCAACCCCGATACCCGCGTCAAGGATCTGACTCTGGAAGAAGAGGCCAAGATCCGTGACTACATCGATCAGGCAAACATCATCGTTGAGGGCGACCTGCGCCGCAACGTTGCTCTGGATATCAAGCGCCTCGTCGAGATCCAGTCTTTCCGTGGCAGCCGCCATCGCAAGAATCTGCCCTGCCGTGGCCAGCGCACCAAGACCAATGCACGTACCTGCAAGGGCCCGAAGCGCACGGTCGCTAACAAGAAGAAGTAAGGAGGTTCTGAGAAAATGGCTAATGCTAATAACGCCAAGAAGGGCGCGAACGTCCGCATGAAGCGGAAGGAGCGCAAGAATATCGCAGCCGGTCAGGCTCATATCCAGTCTACGTTCAACAACACGGTCGTGACCATCACCGACCTGCAGGGCAACGCTGTGTCCTGGTGCTCCTCTGGCAGCCTGAACTTCCGCGGCAGCCGCAAGAGCACTCCGTACGCCGCTCAGTCCGCCGCCGAGACCGCGGCCAAGGTCGCCATCGAGCATGGCATGAAGACCGTCGAGGTCTACGTCAAGGGCCCCGGTGCCGGCCGTGAGTCCGCTATCCGTGCGCTCCAGGCGACCGGCCTGGAGGTCACCCTGATCAAGGACGTGACCCCCATCCCTCACAACGGCTGCCGCCCCCCGAAGCGCCGCCGTGTCTGATCGAAGGAGGAAACTGAATTATGGCAAAGAATACGCAGCCTATCGC
>JBJERT010000309.1:0-3195 GCA_051882435.1 Faecalibacterium sp. | reverse complement strand
GAACCTCTCTGCCGCAGGAAACGGGGGTTTTGTTCCTTTTTCGAGAAAAAGGAACAAAAAAAGCTTTTTACTGCGCCCATCGCCTGCGCGATGGGCGGGCGAGTTTATTGGTGGACGGAAAGCGGCGGCAGTCTTTTGCGCGCTCCCGCGCGCGGGGGCTGCGCCCCGATAAAAAGAAAAGCCGGGCCGCACGAATCGTGTGACCCGGTCTTGGTCGGAGCAGCGGGATTTGAACCCACGGCCTCCTCGTCCCGAACGAGGCGCGCTACCAGCTGCGCTATGCCCCGAAAATACCGCAGCCTTTGAGCTGCGGTCTGGTTGGGGATGAGAGAATCGAACTCCCACAAGTAGAGTCAGAGTCTACCGCACTACCACTATGCAAATCCCCATTACTATGGTGTCCGGCGCGTTCTGCGCCGCTGACAAGGGATATTATACACGGGCTGAGGGCACTTGTCAACTGTTTTTTCAAAGTTTTCCGCCAAAGTTTTAGGAGCGGCGTCCGGGCGTACAATTTTTTTGTTCTTGCTCTTGACACCCGGCCGCTTTCGGACTACTCTTATCTTATCGGAACACTCAAATCCCGGGCAGCGCGGCTGTGGTATGAGCAGGGTCCTTTTGCCGCAAAAGCCCGGGAGCAAACGAAAAGAGGGATTTGCATTGAAAAAACGTGTTGGCATCCTCACCTCCGGCGGCGACTGCCCTGGCCTGAACGCGACCATCCGCGGCGTCGCCAAAGCGCTGTACGCCCGCATGGGGGACAACGTGCAGATCGTTGGTATCCTGAACGGATATCATGGCCTGATCAACGGCGATTTCAAGGATATGACCGAGGACGACTTCCGCGGCATCCTGACCCTGGGCGGCACCATCCTCGGCACCAAGCGCACCCCTTTTAAGATGATGCGCGTGGTCGAGGAGGACAAGATCGACAAGGTCGCCGCCATGAAAAAGACCTACAAGGACGCAAAGCTCGACTGTCTGCTGTGTCTGGGCGGCAACGGCACCCACAAGACCGCCAACCTGCTCTCGCAGGAGGGCCTGAACATCATCGGCCTGCCCAAGACCATCGACAACGACATCTTTGGCACCGATGTGACGTTTGGCTTCCACACGGCCGTGGACATTGCCACCGACGTCATCGACCGCATCCACACCACCGCGGGCAGCCACAGCCGCGTGATGTGCATCGAGATCATGGGCAATAAGGCCGGCTGGCTGACGCTGTATTCCGGCATCGCGGGCGGCGCTGATATTATTCTGCTGCCCGAGCTGCCCTATGACATCGACCGTGTCTGCGACGCTGTCGAGCGCCGCGCCAAGAAAGGCTCCAACTTCTCCATCATCGCGGTGGCGGAAGGCGCCATGAACTGTGAAGAATCCCGCATGAAGCGCAAGGAGTGGATGGCCAAGCGTGCCGAGGATGGCTTCGGCTCCACGGCGACCAACCGCATCGCGCAGGCCGTGCAGAAAAAGACCGGCATGGAGACCCGCGTGTGCATCCCGGGCCATATGCAGCGCGGCGGCAGCCCCAGCGCCTATGACCGCGTTCTGGCTACGCAGTTCGGCAGCTATGCCGCCAAGCTGGTGGAGATCGAGCGCTACGGCGTCACGGTCGCCATGGTCAACCGCCACGTCACAGAGAACCGCCTCTCCGACATCGCGGGCAAGACCCGCAACATCCCCGAGGGCTGCGAGCTGCTCACCGTTGCCCGCCGCATGGGCATCAGCCTGGGCTGAGGACGGGGGTTTGTTCCTTTGTTTTGTTCCTTTTTTGAAAAAAAGGAACCTAAAAAACTTTTTACTGGGACCCGCACATTGTGCGGGTCCTGAATTTTTGTCTGCGAGGATCCGTACACATACTGCAAAGGCTTGCGCACTCCCGTGCGCGGGGGCTGCGCCCAGGGGCCGTAATGTGTGCGCAGGCTTTGAGATAGAGAGGTTTATTCTGCCCGGAACTGCTGAGTCACAGGCAGGCCATTCCAGGTTTTGCCGTCTGAGCGGTAATACATCCACTGTTCGCTGCCATCCGCCAGAACATACAGGATCGCAAAGACCTGTCCGGTCTGGACTTGCATGGGATAATTATTGTAGGGAAGGAAATCATCCAGAACCGGGGCATTTTGGAAGTCCCCATAGGCGTTTTCCAGCCGCCAGAAACTGCGGCTTCGGTACTGAGGCAGAACAGCGCTCAGGTCCTGCGTTCCAAAGAAAGAAGCGTCATAGGTTTTGCCGTTCACGAGCAGGAGCTGAGAGGCCAGCGGTTCATTTGTCAGATCTACCGCATGGACCACCGCCGCGCCATAATACTGCGTAAGCTGATTGCCCATACAGGGCAGGTCCGGCGTCTGATATGCGATCCCTTCGGGGTCGGTATGCGCCGCGCCATAGATGCCCATGACCCGCGGGTCCTCCAGTTGTTCATACGCCCAGAGGAAGTTTTCCACCATTTTGTTTTCACGGTAGCTCCAATCCTCCGCCGTTGCTTTCGCAGTCAGGAAATAACCCTCCGTCAGGTCGGCAGACTGGCCGGTATAGAATACCGCGCCCTGCTCCATGACCTCCACCGTGCGGCGATATTCTGCGGTGTCTTGCTTGTTTTCGCTGCGCAGCAGCTCCAGATACCGCTGTCCGCTCGACCAGTATTGATGACCGACGTCTGTGCCATGGAACACCGTGTCCGGCTCATTCTGCTTGATAGAACGGTAAAACTCCTTGACAAGCTCTGTACTGCCCGCCGTCCCCGCTGTTTCCTCGAACAACTGGTCCAGCAATGCATCGTCCTCTGCCTGCATCCAGAGATTCAGCATTTGTGCTTCATAATAGGGCAGCTCCACAAAGAGATTTCGCATCCCCTGCTCATGGTAATAGCCGCTCCATAACGCCAGTTCTTTTTGTAAAAGTGCGGAGCTGCTGTGAACTTCACCATAAAGGTAGATTTCTCCATGGGGTTCTGTGATAGCCGCGGCCGACATCATAGGCTGCACGCTGGCGGTCCCCGTGAGTGAACAGCCTGCGCCAAGCAGCAACAGCACCACTGCCATAAGCACCGACGCAGCGCGCAATAATTTGTTGGAACAAGTCGTGCGTTCCATATTCATTTCTCCTTTATCGGGACAAGAAAACAGGCTATATAGAACAAAAGCCCCCGAGAATTTCTCCTCAGGGGCTTTGCAAGTCGGCGACTACCTATTT
>JBJERT010000308.1:1199-3234 GCA_051882435.1 Faecalibacterium sp. | reverse complement strand
GTTTTGCGATTGAAAAGTTTTTCGGTTCCTTTTTTCAAAAAGGAACAAAAAAAGAAAAGGAGACACTATGAGCAAGATCATTCGCACTCAGAAGCCCAGTGTGCTGCCTGTTTATGCGGCGGCGCTCGCTTTTGTCGTGCTGTGCGCGCTGCTCCCGGTTTACAAGCTGTGGGCGCTGGCGGCAGCGGCAGCGGGCGCGGCGGCAGCGTTCGTGGGGGCAAAGCGGGTCTGCCCGCCCCATGTGGTGGAGCACGAGGTGCCTTTCCATACCGGCAGCGGCGATGTGGACGAGATGCTCGCGGACATCCAGCAGAAGCTGGACCGTCTGCACGCGCTGAACGAGGCTCTGCCCGACCCGGAGCTGTCGGCGGCCATGACCCGCATGGAAAAGGCAGGCCGTTCCATCATCGAGACGGTGGAGTCGAACCCCGGCAAGGCAAAGCAGGTGCGCCGCTTCGCCAACTATTACCTGCCGGATGCGGTCAATGTGCTGGAGCAGTACGCCAAGCTCGCGCGGCAGGGTGTGCGCGGTGAAAATGCGGCCTCCATCCGTTCGGAGGTGGAGCGCAACGCGGCCTCCATCGCCACGGCATTTGAAAATCAGCTCGACAGCCTCTATGCGGCGGAGAGCATGGACCTTTCGGCGGACCTGACCGTTCTGCAAGGCATGCTCAAGGGCCAGGGGCTGGGACACTGAATCCCCCGGCAGGAAGAAAACAGGAAGCAAAAAGGGGGACGAATGCCCCCCAAAGCAGGAAAGGAAGGAATCTCCCATGGCAGACAACAACTTTGACTTCGATCTGGAAGCGCCCGCTGTTCCCACCCTTACGCTGGACCCCGCCCCCGCGGCTGCGGAGGTGAAAAAGCCCGATCCTGTCCCTGCGCCCGCAGAGCAGGAGGTGCGGCTCAGCCCCGAGGAGCAGGCGATGGTGGATTCGTTTGCGGAAAAGATCGATATCACCAACAGCCAGCAGGTGCTCCAGTACGGCTCCGCCTGCCAGAAAAAGATCGGCGATTTTTCGGAGGCCGCCCTCTCCAAGGTATCCACCAAAGACCTGGGCGAAGTGGGCAACATGATCACCGACCTGATCGGCGAACTGAAGAGCTTCGACGCCGCCGAGGAGGAAAAAGGCCTCTTTGGCTTCTTTAAGAAGAAATCCAACCAGCTGGACGCTCTCAAGAGCAAGTACAACAAGGCCGAGACCAACGTGGAGAACATCCAGTCCATGCTGGAAGGGCATCAGGTGCAGCTGCTCAAGGATATCGCCATGCTGGATAAGATGTATGACCTGAACATGGCCTACTTCAAGGAGCTGTCCATGTATATCCTTGCGGGCAAAAAGAAGCTGGCCGATGTGCGCGCGGGCGAGCTGCAGCAGGCTATGGACAAAGCCAAGCGTTCCGGTCTGCCGGAGGATGCGCAGGCGGCCCGGGACCTGGCCGACCAGTGCGAGCGCTTTGAAAAGAAGCTCTACGACTTGGAGCTGACCCGCAACATCAGCCTGCAGATGGGTCCGCAGATCCGCCTGCTGCAAAACAACAACAGTATGATGGCGGAGAAGATCCAGTCTACCATCGTCAATACCATCCCCCTGTGGAAGAACCAGATGGTGCTGGCGCTGGGTCTGGCCCACAGCCAGCAGGCGATGCAGGCAGAGCGCGCCGTCACCGATATGACCAACGAGCTGCTCAAGAAGAACGCCGAGGCGCTGAAGATGGGCACCATCGAGACCGCCAAAGAGTCCCAGCGCGGCGTGGTGGATATCGAGACGCTGCAGCAGACCAACAAGAGCCTGATCGAGACGCTGGACGAGCTGAACAAGATCCAGAACGAGGGCCGCGCAAAGCGTGCGGCTGCCGAGCAGGAGCTGACCCGTATCGAGGACGAACTGAAACGGAAGATGATGGAGATCCGGAGCTGATATGGCAAACGCAGATTTTTCACAGAAAAAGAGCGGTGCCCCCGGCGGCTTTGATGCGGACAGCTACCGCGAGGCCGCGCCCGAGCAGACCGCGCCTCTGACACCGCTGCAAA
>JBJERT010000308.1:0-1099 GCA_051882435.1 Faecalibacterium sp. | reverse complement strand
CTGCAAAGCCGCGGTGGACAGCGGAAAGGGCAGCATGTCCGAGCTGTACCGCGCCAACGCGGCGCTGGGGACGGCCATTGACCAGCTCTATGCCAAGATGCAGGAGCTGGCCGCGGACCCCATGAAGATGGGCGCGGTGCAGGGCCAGTATGGACAGTTCAACAGTGCGGGCACCATCCTGGGCGGCCTGCACTATAATGAAGCAGTTGCGCAGTATGAAAAAGACACCGGCGGCTTTCCGGCTAACGTGCTGAAAGATCTGTTCGGTGTCAGGGAGGTGGAACCTTTCGCATGAAGACCAAACATCGTTCCTTTGGGGCACGGTTCGGCGCGCTGGTGCTGACCGTCGTGGTGTTCTGTGCGGCGTTGTGCCCGGCGGCGTTTGCCGTGCAGCTCCCGGAGCTGCCCAAGGGCCAGTGTGTCGTGGATGACGCCAATGTCCTGAGCGACAGCACCACAGAGTTCGTCACCGAACTGAACAGCCAACTGGCTTCGTCCTGCTCCGGCGCACAGATCGGTGTACTGACCGTACAGTATACCGGCAACCTTTCCACAGAGGAATACGCTGTGGAGGCGGGCAATGCCTGGGGCATCGGCGATGCCGACAAAAACAATGGCGTGCTGATCCTGCTCGTCATGGAATCCCCCATCTATGAGGACGGAGACTATTACATCGCTACGGGCTACGGCTTCCGCAATACCACCATGGAAAAGCAGGCCAGTGCCATTGCGCAGACCATGGAGGATGCCTTTGCCGCGCGGAATTATGACGCGGCTGTGCGCACCTGCGCACAGAACGTGGCCGATACGATCGCCGGTGTTTATGGCGTTTCGCTCAGCGGTCAGGGCGGTGGCCAGCCGCAGCAGCAAAAGCTCAGCTTTTCCCAAATTCTGGGCATGATCATCGCCGGAGCCATCGCGGTGCTCATCGTGTTCCTGGTGGTGGCGTCGCTGCTCCGCGCGTTCCTTTCGCCGGTGTTCTTCTGGTGCTTCCCCCGTGGCCCCAGAGGTCCCCGTCGTCCGCCGCGCCCCCCGCGTCCACCCCGGCCTCCGCGCCCCCCGCACGATGATTTCGGCGGCTTTGGCCCCGGCCCCGGTC
>JBJERT010000307.1:0-3236 GCA_051882435.1 Faecalibacterium sp. | reverse complement strand
GTATTCTGTCATGCGGGCGGCATCCTGCGCAGCGACGGCGGTGACGCTCCCGCTCTCTCCCTCCGCATTGTATACCGTCGTGGAGCGGGTATAGAACACGCCCCAGTCCCGGATGCGGTCCTGCGTATCCAAGGACTGGACCAGCGTCTGGCCCTCCTCCAGCGCCTTTTCGTCGCTGAGCGAGATGGTCAGGTCGCTGTGGTTCAGTTCGGTGGTCTGCCGGCTCACGATATCGATGATTGAGTCCTGGATACCAAATCCAATGAGCAACAGGGCCGTGCAGCCTGCCACGCCAAGGACCGTCATGAAAAAGCGCTTTTTGTACCGCAGCAGATTGCGCGCGGTCGTCTTTTGGGAAAAGGACATGCGCTGCCACAGCGGCGTGATATGCTCCAGAAAGATGCGCTTGCCCGCAGCGGGCGCGCGGGGCAGCAGCAGGGCCGCCGTTTTTTCCCGCAGGCTGGCGCGGCAGGCCGCCCAGGTGGTCAGGCCGATAACAGCCGCGCTGATGACCAGCGACGCGGCCACCAGTCCCGGATACACCTTCAGCTCAAACGTCGGCACGTTGTACACGATGCCGAATGCATTCCAGATAATGGTCGGGAACACCACAAAACCCACGACCATGCCCGCAAGGCTGCCCAGCAGACTGGCCGCAAGGCCATAGAATAAGTATTTGCCTGCGATCTGAAGATCCGAATAGCCCAGCGCCTTGAGCGTCCCCATCTGCAGGCGGTTCTCATCCACCATGCGGGTCATGGTGGTGCTGGCCACCAGCGCCGCCACGAGGAAGAAGAACACCGGGAACACCCGGGCAATGGCCTCCATGCGGTCGGCATACTGCTCAAAAGTCACGATGCTCATCGTGCTGTCCCGGTCCAGAACATACCACGAGCCGCTTCGGATCTCGCGGACCTGCTCCTCCGCGTCCAGGATCTGCTGCCAGCCGTCCGCAAGCTGACGCTGCGCGTCGGCCTTCTGCGTGTTGTATTCCGCGCGGGCATCCTCTAACTGCTGGCTCCCGGTGCGGTATTCGCTCCACCCCGCGTCCAGACGGGTGCGCGCAGACTGGAGCTGCTGTTCGGCGCTGTCAAACGCGGCGTAGGCCGTCGCGCTGCCGGTGGACAGCGCAAGCTGACCACTGAGCAGCTGGAGCTTCATCTGTCGCAGCGCCGCCTTGGCCTCGGCTACAAGCTCCTCGTTGGAGAGGTCGGGCGACGAGATCAGCCCCTGTTCGTGCATCTGGCGCTTGCCCTCGTCCAACTGCTGCTGATAGCTCTGGAGCTGCTGATAAATGCTGTCATAGGCATTCTGGGCTTTGGCCAGCGCATCCCGCAGCTCGGTATACTCCTCGTCCTCCGGCTCGGCTTCCTCCAATGCCTTGCGGGCGTTGTTCAGCGCGGCCTCGGCGTAGCCCAGCAGCGGGTCCGCCACCTTTTTGACGTTGACCAGCAGCTCGATCTGCTGGAGCTGGTCCTCAAATTCCAGCACCTGTTCCTCACCGGTCAGAAGCTGCGCGGCGCCGCTCTGCATCGTATCCGGCAGGGCGTTCTTCTGTGCGGCGAGCTGGGCTTTTCCCGCGGAATACTCCCGCTCGCCCTCTTCCAACTGAGTCCGGGCGGCATCCAGCTCCGCCTGCGCGGCGTCCAGCTGGGCTTCGGCTTCTGCGAACCTGGCCTCGGCCTCGGCTTTCTGTTCGGCGTAGGTCTCTTTGGCCTCTGCAAGCTGTGTCTCCGCGTCCTCGATGAGCTGTGCGCGGCGGCGGGCGCATTGTGCCCCGCTGATATCCTCTACCCGCTGTGCCACAGTGTCCACCGCTGCCTGATACTCCTCCGAATAGTGGTCGTAGTCCTCAGCGCCTTCCACCTTGAGATAACAGGTCGTGTAATATTCCGCGGTCAGGCTGCCGTCTGCCACAAAAATGATATCGTCCAGCGAGCCGTCACCCGCGGTACTGCTCTCGCCATCGGTAGAAAAGTGCAGCGGGTCATCGGCGATGCCTACCACCGTGAGGGTCGTGCTGCGGATGCCCTCGGTATCCTCCGGCAGCTCCAGCACATCGCCCAGCTCCACCGCCGGGCCATGGCCCATGACATGTACCACGCACTCCCCTGCCGTTTGCGGCATGCGGCCCTCGGTCAGGGAGATACGGTTCATGTTCCCGGCCGTGTCCTCCTCGGGGTCGGCGGGCAGCTCCTGCACCCGCACAACGATGGTCTGGCCGCCGCCCCGCCAGTGGGCCTCGGTGTCCAGCGTACGGACCGGCTGCACCGCCTCGACCCCTTCCACTGCCGCCAGAGCGGCCACATCCTCATCGCTCAGACCCAGCGTAGAGAGGACCCGCAGGTCGAAAACGTTCTGTTCTGAATAATATTTCTGCCCGGCGGCGCGCATACTGGGCGCAATGCTCATCAGGCCGGTGAGCATCGTCACGCCCAGCAGCACGATGCCGAACAGCGAGAGGAAGCGGCTCAGGCTGCCCTTCAGCTCCCGCAGGATATTTTTTCGATAATTTTTTCCCACAGCGCTCACCACTCGATCTGTTCCACCGGTACGGGATGGCGGTTGACTTCATTGGACAAAATCTGTCCGCTGCGCAGCTGGATGACACGGTCCGCCATGGCGGTCAGCGCCTTATTATGGGTGATGACGATGATGGTGCGCCCGGTCTCCCGGCAGGTATTCTGCAGCAGCGCCAGGACCGCCTTGCCGGTCTTGTAGTCCAGCGCACCGGTCGGCTCGTCGCACAGCAGGAGCTTGGGGTTTTTGGCCAGCGCCCGGGCGATGGCCACCCGCTGCTGTTCGCCGCCGGAGAGCTGCGCGGGAAAGTTATTGAGCCGCTCCCCCAGCCCCACGCTGCGCAGCGTTTCGGCGGGGTCCAGCGGGTCCTTGCAGATCTCGCTGGCCAGCTCCACGTTTTCCAGCGCGGTCAGATTCTGCACGAGGTTATAGAACTGGAACACGAAGCCCACATCATAGCGGCGGTAGGTCGTCAGTTCCCGCTCCGAAAAGCGGCTGACATCCTGCCCATCCAGCCAGACGTGGCCCTCGTCGCAGGTGTCCATGCCGCCGAGGATATTGAGCATCGTGGTCTTGCCCGCGCCGGACGGCCCCACGATAACGCAGAACTCGCCCTTGTCCACATAGAAGTTCAGCCGGTCCGCGGCGGCGATCTTTACGCTGCCGGTCTGGTAGTATTTGGAAACATCCTCAAATTCCACAAAGTGTTCCATACG
>JBJERT010000306.1:0-3245 GCA_051882435.1 Faecalibacterium sp. | reverse complement strand
CCAAATTTGACATCGTGGGCGGGCAGTCCCCCCTCAGCCCCGGCTACAACGGCAACGAGCTGCTGAAGCAGCTGGCCGACAATGTGGGCATCCAGATCGAGTATGAGACCATGAGTGACTCCCTGAGCGAGCAGGTCAACATCCGCATTGCGGGCGACCAGCTTCCCGATGCGTTCATGGGCGTGGGCTTCTCCAACTATGACATAACCAACTATGGCGCAGACGGCACCTTCATCGACCTGACCCCCTATATCAACGCCGAGATCATGCCCAACCTGACCAAGATCCTGGAGGAGCATCCCGCCATCCGCAGCGCCATCACCATGAGCGACGGCTGCATCTACGGCCTGCCCGCTGGCGAGCAGATGGGTACCGCCGGTATCGGTGACGACCAGGATTACAGCATCTTCACCATCCCGCAGTTCTCCATGATCAACAAGCGCTGGCTGGACGAGCTGGGACTGAGCGTTCCCACCACGCTGGACGAGCTGCACACCGCGCTGAAGGCCTTCAAGGACAACGATATGTCCGCCAAGGTCTACGGCAACGCGCCGGGCAGCACCATCCCCATGTCCACCGGCTTTGACGAGTGGTGCTGGGGCCAGAACATCTTCTATGCCGGTTTTGGCTTCACCAACTGGCCCAACGATGTGTGCAACGATCTGGTGCTCAAAAAAGACGGCAAGTGCGCGTTCGTCTGTGCCAGCGAGAACTACCGCAAGGCTGTGACCTACTTCCATGACTGGTACGCCGAGGGCCTGATGGACGTGGAAATGTTCAGCCAGGACGCCAACCAGCTTCTGGCCAAGGGTGCGCAGGGCTATCTGGGCGTCTCGACCTGGTGGTACATCGAGGAGCTGATGGGCGATTACGCCAAGGATTATGTGTTCCTGCCGGTCCTGGACGGCCCGGATGGGACCCACAACGTCACCGTCCGCACCGGCGGCGGCACCAACAGCGGCCAGCTCAGCATCACCAACAAGTGCCAGAGCCCGGCCAACCTGCTCCGCTTCTTTGACCAGTGGTACGACGGCGAGATCGTGATGCAGCTCCAGTATGGCCCCATCGGTGTGTTCTTCACCGGTCAGGACGCATCCGGCAAGTGGCTCTCCATCACCGAGAGCGAGGCACAGGCCAAGTACAATAAGGGCGCGGGCGAGCTGAAGTCCACCTATGAGGTCGCCGGTCCCAAGCTGATTCTGAGCGAGTACTACAACGAGTACTTCTATATGGAGGACCGCGCCATCGAGCGCCTGACCGACCTGAGCGAATACTGGATGCCGTTCGTGGACGACCCCACCACCTACCCCATCGACTGCGTGTTCAACGCCGAGGAGCTGGACATCATCGACCGCTACCGCGCCGACTTCGAGAGCGCTGTCTCCGAGCAGGAGGGCCTGTGGCTCAAGGATGGCGGCCCCTCTGACGCGGAGTGGAACGCTTATCTGGAAATGCTTTCCAAGAGCTGCGGCATGGACAAGCTGCTGGAAGTGTACCAGGGCGCATACGACCGCTATAAGGCAAACGCCTGATTTTTAAGACAAGGAGGCATCCGAGATGCCAAGTGAAACTCTGACCAGGGCACGCGCCTATGAAGCCCAGCACGGTGTGGCGATCCCCGCCAGTGAGCGCCCTGTTTATCATCTGACCCCGTATGTCGGCTGGATGAACGACCCCAATGGCTTCTCCTTCTACAAAGGGCAGTACCACCAGTTTTACCAGTACAATCCCTACAAGACCCAGTGGGGGCCGATGCACTGGGGCCACGCTGTCAGCACCGATCTGTTGCACTGGGACCATCTGCCCTGTGCTCTCGCACCGGATATGCCCTATGACGATGGGGGCAGGGAAGGAGGCGGCTGCTTCTCCGGCTCCGCCGCTGAACTGCCCGATGGCAGGCAGCTCCTGCTCTACACCAGCGTCATCCAGGAAGAACAGCCCGACGGGAAAAAGCGGGATATCCAGACCCAGAGTATCGCCGTCGGCGACGGCCTGAACTATGAAAAGCCCGCCTGCAACCCGGTCCTGACCGAAAAAGACCTGCCCGCCGGGTTCAGCCGCTTCGACTTCCGGGACCCGAAGCTCTGGCGGGAGCCGGATGGCAGCTACTCCGCCGTCATTGTGTCCCGCACGGAGGATGACAGCGGCGCGGTGCTGCTCTACCACAGCCCCGATGGCTTTGACTGGGAGTTTGTGACGGTATTGGACCGCTGCAACAACGAATACGGAAAAATGTGGGAGTGCCCCGACTTCTTTGAGCTGGACGGCAAACAGGTGATCCTGCTCAGCCCGCAGGAGATGCAGGCTCGCGGAGAGTTTCACAACGGTTTCAACGCTCTGTGTCTTCTGGGCAGCTATGACGCTGCGGCGCACACTTTTGCCCGCGAAAGCGTCCACCTGATCGACCACGGCATTGATTTTTATGCTACCCAGACCACCCTCGCCCCGGACGGCCGCCGCATCATGACCGCCTGGATGCAGACCTGGGCAACCGTTGAGGACAAACCTGAGGACTGCAAGTGGTTTGGACAGACGATCTGCCCCCGTGAGCTTCACCTGAAAGAGGGACGCCTGATCCAGACGCCTATCCGGGAGCTGGACGCAGTCCATGGTGCGTGTGTGCGGCATGAAAACGTCCCGATCCAGCTGGAGACCGCGCTGGATGGAATTGGCGGCCGGGTCGCCGATCTGACGCTGACGATTGCGCCCGAAGAAGAAATGTACCGTTCTTTTACGCTCAAGCTGGCCGCAGATGAGGAATATTTCACAGCACTCACCTATGACGCCTTTTCTTCTCAGCTTACGTTGGACCGGACCCGCTCCGGTTCCCGGGCAGATGTGGTCCATACCCGCAGCTGCAAGGTGCGCCGTCAGGAGGGGTTCCTCAAGCTCCGCGTCCTGCTGGATCGCAACAGCATCGAAGTCTTTGTCAACGACGGCGAACAGACCATGACCGCCGTGATCTATACGCCTCAGACCGCGGACGGCATTACATTCGCGGCTGACGGAAAGGTGCGTCTCACCGTAGAGCAGTACGCTCTGAATCTGTAACCTGACATTCCCTTCCATTTCTCCTTCATATTGTATAGCCCCGCTTTGGGTTTCTTCCGTTCCTGGCACAAGCAGGCATTCCCGGCAGTTCTGAGCTGCTGCGGGCAGCCGGTCTGAGGTCAAGAGCATAAGACGCGCCAAAGCGGGGCTGTGCATTTTTATCATGACAGAAATCATACTTTTTCTGTTTCTAT
>JBJERT010000305.1:0-3262 GCA_051882435.1 Faecalibacterium sp. | reverse complement strand
AAAAGGGACAAAAATATTCTTTGCAAGTGTTGAAGCGGCTCACTGGCCCTGTTCCTTCTCCAGCTTTTGCTTTTTGGCGATGTACGCTTCCATTTTCGGCTCAGCCCAGCCCTCCAGATTCGTCTGGCGCTCCCGCGCGATGCCCAGCGCGGCGGGGGGAACGTCCTTCGTGATGGTGCTGCCCGCGGCGGTATAGGCCCCGTCGCCCACCGTGACCGGCGCGACCAGGTTGGTATTGCAGCCGATAAAGCAGTAATCCCCGATGGTGGTACGGAACTTATCCTTGCCGTCATAATTGCAGGTAACGGTGCCGCAGCCGAAGTTGCAGTATTTGCCCACGTCGCTGTCGCCGATATAAGTCAAATGGCTGACCGTGTTGCCCCGGGCGAAGTTGGAATTTTTGGTCTCCACATAAGCGCCCAGATGCACACCATATTCCGTGACGGTATTCACGCGGACATGGGTGAAGGGTCCAATATTGTTGTGCGGCCCCAGATGGGAACCGTAGACCTGACTGGCGTTGACGGTAGTGCCCTCGTCCACGAGGCTGTCCTCGATCAGGCTGTTCGGGCCGATGACGCATCCGGCGGCGATGACCGTATTGCCCCGCAGCACCGTACCGGACAGGATACGCGCCCCGGGTGCGATGGTCACAGTCTCGTCGATCTCGATCTGACGGCTCTCGATGAGCACCCCGTTGGCGATATGCCGCAGCAGCACTGCTTCCCGGCAGGCCTCGGCGGCGTCGAGCTGCTCGCGCGCCGCGTCCAGCGCGGCGGCGGAAGGTTCCTTTGTCATAGAAAAACACCGACCTCTCTTAAATCAGGGGAGTGGATGTCCGGCAGGCGGCATGGACCGGATGTTGTATCCTTCCGGGCAGGAAAGCACACCCCGCTGTCAAAAACCTCTCGAACTTTCTCCCATTTTATATTAGCCGAAAAGTCGCCTGATTTCAAGGGAATTGCACAAATTTTATCAAACAAATTCAGAGCTTTTCGGTCTTGTACAACTGGATTTTGCCCCTGCGGTCTGGTATAATATCCTAGCATTGATGATCTGTGTTTTTACAGCGACAAGGCAACCGATCGAGTCGGCGGCGTATCCGGCGGCCGGCTTCACCGAATGGGAGGTAAATCACTCATGAGCAAAAAGTACCTTTATTACTTCAGCGAGGGCAGCAAAGCTTTTGGCGGCGACATGACCACGATGAAGAACACTCTGGGCGGCAAGGGCGCAGGTCTGGCCGAGATGACCGCGGCCGGCATGCCGGTGCCCCAGGGCTTCACCATCACCACCGAGGCCTGCACTCAGTACTATGCGGATGGCCGTCAGATCAATGACGAGATCGCCGCAGACATTTTCGAGCACGTCAAGGGTCTGGAGGAGATCACCGGCAAGAAGTTCGGCGACAACTCCAACCCCCTGCTGGTGTCCGTCCGTTCCGGCGCCCGCCAGTCCATGCCCGGCATGATGGACACCATCCTGAACCTGGGCCTGAACGACGAGGCGGTCGAGGGTCTGGCCAAGAAGACCGGCAACGCCCGTTTTGCCTACGACTGCTACCGTCGTTTCGTCCAGATGTTCGCGGACGTCGTCATGATGGTCCCGAAGAGCCTGTTCGAGGTCGAGATCGACAAGATGAAGGAAGCCAAGGGCGTCAAGAACGACGTTGACCTGACTGCCGACGACCTGAAGGAGCTGGTCGGCATCTTCAAGAAGATCTACGAGGAGAACGAGGGCAAGCCGTTCCCCCAGGATCCCCGCGATCAGCTGATCGAGGCGGTCAAGGCGGTTTTCCGCAGCTGGGACAACCCCCGCGCCAACGTCTACCGCAAGATGAACGAGATCCCCTACGAGTGGGGCACTGCCGTCAACGTCCAGCAGATGGCCTTCGGCAACTCCGGCGACCGCTCCGGCACCGGCGTGGCCTTCACCCGTGACCCCGCCACCGGCGCCAAGAAGCTGATGGGCGAGTACCTCATCAACGCACAGGGCGAGGACGTCGTCGCCGGCGTCCGCACTCCTTCCCCCATCAGCCACCTGCAGGATCAGATGCCCGAGGTGTACGAGGAGTTCATCGCCATCGCCAACCGTCTGGAGAACTACTTCCGCGACATGCAGGACATGGAGTTCACCATCGAGGACGGCCACCTGTATATGCTCCAGACCCGCAACGGCAAGCGCACCGCACAGGCTGCTCTGCAGATCGCCTGCGACCTGGTGGACGAGGGCATGATCACCGAGCGTGAGGCTGTCCTGCGCGTGGAGCCCAAGCAGCTGGACACCCTGCTGCACCCCCAGTTCGATGCTGCTGCTCTGAAGGCCGCCGAGGTCGTCGGCAAGGGCCTGGCAGCTTCTCCCGGTTCCGCCTGCGGCCAGATCGTCTTTACCGCTGAGGAGGCCGAGGAGGCCGTCAAGTCCGGCAAGATGAAGAAGGTCGTTCTGGTGCGTCTGGAGACCAGCCCCGAGGATATCGTCGGCATGCAGGTCTCTCAGGGCATCCTGACCGTCCGCGGCGGCATGACCAGCCACGCTGCTGTCGTTGCCCGCGGCATGGGCACCTGCTGCGTCTCCGGCTGCGGCAATGACAACGAGGTCAAGATCGACGAGGAGGCCAAGACCTTCGAGATCAACGGCCACAAGTTCGTCGAGGGCGACTGGATCTCCATCGACGGCTCCACCGGCAACATCTACGGCGAGCAGATCGCTACCGTGGCTGCCACCGGCAACAAGAACTTCAACCGCTTCATGGGCTGGGCCGACGCCGCACGTCAGCTGCAGGTCATGACCAACGCCGACAACCCGCGCGACGCGCAGCAGGCTGTCGATCTGGGCGCCGAGGGCATCGGTCTGTGCCGCACCGAGCACATGTTCTTTGCCGAGGACCGCATCAAGGCTGTCCGTGAGATGATCTGCGCCCGCACCGTCGAGGCCCGCGAGGCTGCTCTGGCCAAGGTCGAGCCGTTCCAGCAGGGCGACTTCGAGGCCATGTACCGCATCATGGGCGAGCGTCCCATGACCATCCGTTACCTGGATCCGCCGCTGCACGAGTTCCTGCCCAGCAAGGACGAGGATATCGCCGAGCTGGCCGCCGATATGGGCATGTCCTTCGAGGATCTGAAGAACATCGTCGAGAGCCTGCACGAGTTCAACCCGATGATGGGCCACCGCGGCTGCCGTCTGGCGGTCACCTACCCGGAGATCGCTGCCATGCAGACCCGTGCCGTCATCAAGGCTGCTCTGAACGTCAGCGCTGAGACCG
>JBJERT010000304.1:0-3302 GCA_051882435.1 Faecalibacterium sp. | reverse complement strand
TTGCGCGCTCCCGCGCGCGGGGGCTGCGCCCGCGTTGCGGCAGAGCGCGTCTTGGCTCTCCCTCTGGGAGAGCTGTCACGGTGCTGCCGTGGCGGAGAGGGCGACCGACCGCAGGCGACTGGGAGAGAGACAGCAAGCAGCGCTCTTTCCGGCACTGCGGAAGCATGGGCTATGACAAAGAGCACAACAATGCCCCGGCAGGCACGCAGTCTTTCTGCGTATCTGCCGGGGCAAAACGGTTCCCGTGGATCACTTTCTGCCGTGCAGGATAGGCGACAAAGGCTTATAGATCAGCATGCAGATCACCGCATCCAGCAGGCCCTTGACGAGGGTAAAGGGCATATTGAAGATGACGAGGCATTTGATCAGGCTGTCTGCCGAGGGGAGAATGGCCTGATACATCCCCAGAATGGCCTCCATCGGCATATGATAGAACTGGACATAAGCGGGGTAAGTAATAAAATAGTTGCTGGGCACACTGAACAGTGCCATTACGACCGCACCCGCAAATGCGCCCACGATCGCATTCCGGCGGTTCTTCTTGCGCTGATAGAGCCAGCCCGCCGTAAAGGAGAACGCCGCACCCAGCATAAAGTTGCACAGCTCACCGACACAGGCCGTAGAGGTGCCCTTGATGACGATATGGAGCAGGTTCTTCATAAAGCTGATGACCACACCGTAGATGGGGCCGAGCGCAAACGCGCCCAGCAGGGCGGGCAGGTCCGAAAAGTCCATTTTGACGAAAGAGGGAATGAGCATCGGGATGGGGAACTCGATGAACATCAGGATAAATGCCACCGCACTGAGCATGGCGGCAACGGTCAGATTATGGGTCGTATTCTTTTTCATGGTGGTTTACCTCCCGTTTGAGGGGGCGCTGAAGGCCCCGGCAAAATGATCTGGAAAGCCCTTTTCGCACTGATCTCGGAACCGGAAAGACAAACCGAAAAAGCGCCCTGCTGCAACCAAAAACTGCAACAGGGCGCACAGACAACACAATTTGCCCGCCGTTTCTTGCATCCGGACTATACCGTTGGCCCCGGAGTCTCACCGGGTCAGCATCCTCTATCCAGAAGATGGTCGCGGGCTTTACCGCCAGTGGGGAATCGCACCCCGCCCTGAAACGAACTTTCTGGGGATAGTATAACGTCTTTGTCTGGCAAAATCAAGCCCTCTCCCCTATTTTTGAGACATTTTTGTCAGAAGTGTGCTTTTTCGCCCACTTTTAGTTGTCGCCGGGGAATGGATATGGTATACTGGGAGCGTTTCCAAGCTAAGATCCTTATCCATTTCCCTACGGGAGGACGTTTCATGATCTTTACTATCCGTTCCCTTTCCTTTGAGGTCGGTTCCATCCTGCTGGAAGGCTATTCAGCACTGGCGGCGCGCATCCTGTGCTCGCTGGCGCTGCTGCTCCTGGGCTGGATGGCGCGCCGTTTCCTGAACCGGAAAGTATTTCCCAGGCTGCTGGAGCAGCCCTGGCGCTTTTCCGCCACGCCCATCCTTCTGCACAGTCTCGCTGACCCGATCCAGCGGCTGGCCTGGTACACGGGCGTATACTTTGCCCTTTCCACCCTGCCCTGGGCGATCCCCGGGCTGCCGAGTCTGCTCAAGGTCTCCTATCAGGCACTGGCTACCGTCTGCATCTGCGAAGGCTTTTATCTCGCCTCCGACCTTTCGGAGCTTGTGCTGGCCTCCTGCAGCGAGGAGATCCGCTCCAACCGCACCCTGACCTCCCTGCTGGTCAAAGCCTACAAAGCGATCGTGGTGATCTTCGGCATTTCCATGGTGGCGCAGGAGCTGGGGCTGCCCATCGGCAGTATCATCGCCGGTGCCGGTCTTGTCGGTCTGACCATCTCGCTCGCCGCGCAGGATACGGCCAGCAATCTGTTCAGCGGCCTGATGATCCTGTTGGAGCGGCCCTTCCACATTGGCGACTGGATCTCCGTGGGCGACGTGGAGGGCACCGTGGAGGACATCAACTTCCGCTCCACCCGGGTCCGGGCGCTGGACAATTCGCTGTACATCCTGACCAATTCCAACGTATGCAATTCTACCATCAACAACGGTACCGCGCGCAACCGGCGGCTTTACCGTTTTGTGCTGGGCGTCACCTACGATACCTCGCGCGAGAAGCTCGAACAGTTGATGGCCGACCTGACAGAGATGCTCAAGTCCAGCCCCCACACCTATCCCGAATCCGCTTTTGTGCGCCTGTCCGGCTTTGGGGCGTCCAGCATCGATCTGCTGGTCTCCGCCTATGTGCGCACCGCAGAGCTGGACACTTTTCTGCGGATGCAGAACGACCTGAACCTGAACATCATGGATGTGATGGAGCGCGACGGCGTCTCCTTTGCATTCCCGTCCACAAGTGTCTATCTTGAGACGGTACCGGAGACCGCAGCGATGGGAGGTGCAGCGCGATGAAGATCATTGACGCACACGTCCATCTGGTCCAGTGCATCGCCGGGACCGGCGCCGGCGGCGAAATGCGCGCGGCAGGCGGCGGGCTGGGCCGCTATGCGGATGGCACCACCTTTTCCCTGATCCCTCCCGAACTGGGCGAGACCGATGTCACGCCGGAGGCCGTCCTGCGCGTGATGGATGAGCACCATGTCGAAAAGGCCGTTCTGCTCCAGGGCAACTTTCTGGGGTTCCAGAACCTCTATTCCTACGAAGCACAGCGCCGTTGGCCGGAGCGTTTTCTGGCGGCAGCCGCCTATGATCCCTTTAGCCGGAATGTGGAAGGCATCCGGCGGCATCTGTTCGAGGAGCTGGGCATCCGGGTGGTCAAATTTGAGGTGAGCACCGGCTCCGGTCTGATGGCCAATCATCCCACCCTTCCGCTGGACGGCGAGCTGATGGAAGCCGAATACGCTTATGCGGACGAACAGGGCCTTGTTTTTGTCATCGATATCGGCAAGATGGGCAGCGAGAGCAGCCAGATCCCTGCCCTGCGGCGCGCCATCCAGCGCCATGCTGGCATGAAGTTTGTCGTCTGCCATCTGCTGGCCCCCAATGCCTCGCAGAAAGCCGATATGTGTGCCGGGCTGGAGGCGCTGGCACTGCCCAACGTCTGGTTCGATCTGGCTTCTTTGCAGCACAATCTGCGCCCTGACGAGCCGCCCTATCCCCGCACACGGCACTTTCTGCGCTGCGCGGCGGACCTTGTGGGCAGTGAACGGCTTCTTTTCGGCTCAGACCTGCCCTCGACCCTCTGCCGACACCGCTATGCAGACCTCATCGACTGCATCGCAGGCTGCGGAGACTTTTCAGAGCAGGAAAAACAGTGTATCCTGCAC
>JBJERT010000303.1:0-3303 GCA_051882435.1 Faecalibacterium sp. | reverse complement strand
TTGCCAAATGTCAACACTTTTTTCAAAAAACATTTTTTATTCTGTTTTCCGAAATTGGTATTACTCTGTTTTCTGCGCTCGGTCGGAAATAATAAAAAGTATTTTCGGTTTTTTCTTTCAAAAAGGCTCACCGTCTCCCCTCCTCAACTCCATCCCCGCGCAGCGGGATCCAGCATACCGGCAGCGGAATAGATCAGCGCATTGCAGATGGCTGCCGCCACGGTACTGCCGCCTTTACGGCCCATTGCAGCAATAGCCGGAACGCCGTGCCGTTCACATACAGAAAACAACCGTTCCTTACTCTCCACCACATTCACAAATCCCACCGGTACAGCAATGACCAGAGCCGGACGCAGGCCGTTCTCGATCGATTCTGCCAGCGCAAACAGCGCTGTGGGGGCATTCCCTATCGCAAAAACCGCTCCCGGATGTTTCTGGGATGCGATCTCCATCGATGCCGCCGCCCGTGTCGTATGCCGTTCACGGGCAGCTTGTGCTGTGGCCGGGTCTGCCATGTAGCAGACCGCCTGTGAGCCCAGCTTTGCCAAACCGGGTTTTGACAGCCCAGCCAACGCCATATTGGTATCTATAACGATCGGCACCCCTGTGCTCAGTGCTGCGGCGGCCTTTTCTACTGCGCCAGACGTAAAGCGCAGCGTACTGGAATAGTCAAAATCCGCCGTCGCGTGGATCACACGCAGTATGACTGCCTCGTTTTCCGGCGGGAGCGTTTCTCCTATTCGTTCCAGTTCCTGCCGGATCAGGGACAGGCTCGTCCGCTCAATGTCCGCAGGCAAATGATGCTCCGGCTGTCTGTTCATCCTTCTCTTTCTCCTTCCATTACACGGTAGATCGCTTTCATATCCAGTGCGGCACGCACACTGTCGGCCAATTTATTGAACTGTTGTTCCCGATACTGTTCCATCGGCACGGGTACCACGACTGCCGGATCCAGCCCTTTTCTTTTACATAAAAAGGCGGCCAACCGGTCTGTCAGTTCGCCGGTGTCAAACAGTCCGTGCAGATAGGTCCCAAACACATTCCCGCAGACACATCCCTCCGGCGTTCCATCCGCCAGAATGCAGAAAGGCTCCCCTTCTGTGGAAGTTCGGCCCGCATGGATTTCATAACCAGTCAGAGCAGCTCCCCCCAGCGGCCCGGCAGCGGTGACAGCCCGTACCTGCGCACGGTGCTTCTCGGCAGAAAATACAGTTTCTGTCGGCAGAAGGCCCAGTCCCGGCAAGCATTGCGGGCAACCGCTCTCTTCCCCCATCGGGTCATTCAGTACGCGGCCCAGAATCTGATAGCCGCCGCACACACCCAGCACCAGCGTGCCCTGTGCCGCCAGCCGCTGAACGGCCGGGCCAAGACCTGTCTGGAGCAGCCATAATAAATCCTCTATCGTGTTTTTTGTCCCCGGCAGAATGACCATGTCCGGCATTCCCAGAGAGTACAGACGGTTTACATACCGCACGGACAGCAGTGGATGCTGTTCCAGCGGGATAAAATCCGTAAAATTGGAGAGATGCGGCAGACGCAGCACTGCCACGTCCAGCGGCTTGGCTCCGCCCCGGGCGGTGAGCCTTCCTGAAAGCGAATCCTCATCTTCCAGGTCCACCGAAAGGTACGGGACCACTCCCAGAACCGGCAGACCGGTCTTTTCCTCCAGCATCGCAAGTCCGGGGCGCAGAAGCTCCACATCCCCGCGGAACTTGTTGATGACCAGCCCTTTGATGCGCGCCCGTTCCTCCGGTTCCAGCAGAGCCACGGTGCCGTAAAGCTGGGCGAACACCCCACCCCGGTCAATGTCCCCCGCCAGCAGTACCGGCGCGTCCACCTGCTTTGCCAGCCCCATGTTAACGATATCGTCTGCTTTCAGGTTGATCTCCGCCGGGCTACCGGCACCCTCGATCACGATGACGTCCGCTTCCCGCGAAAGGCTCTCATAAGCGGCCAGCACCTCCGGGAGCAGCTTCTTTTTATGCCGGAAATACTCCGCTGCGCTCATCTGGCCCCGCACCTCGCCGTTGACGATCACCTGACTGCCCGTGTCACTGGAAGGCTTGAGCAGAATGGGATTCATCCGCACATCCGGTTCTACCCCCGCCGCCTGCGCCTGCACCACCTGTGCCCGTCCCATTTCCAGTCCATCGCGGGTGACGAAGCTGTTCAGCGCCATGTTCTGACTTTTGAAGGGGACCGCGCGCAGCCCGTCCTGCCGAAAGATACGGCACAACGCCGCACACAACAGACTTTTGCCTGCCCCGCTCATGGTCCCCTGCACCATGATACATTTCGCCCTGCTCATACCAGTACCTCCCTGAGAGCGTCCAGCATCTGTCGGTTTTCCGGCCCGGTCCGCACTGCGGTGCGATACCATTCGGGGCCAAGCCCCGGATAATTCCCGCAGCCGCGCAGGACCACCCCCCGGGCGGCCAGCGCTTCGCACAGCCCCACCGGGCCGCGGAACAGCAGATAATTCGCCTGTCCCGGCACGACCCGCAGGCCCAGAGCTTCCAGACCGTGGGCCAGTATGGGCCGTTCCCGTTCGATCAGCGCCCGCACTGCGCCGACATAGGCGGTCTGCCGCAGAGCCGCAAGACCCGCCGCCTGGGCCAGACTGGACACCGCCCACGGCGGACCAGCCTGACGCATCCGTTCCAGAAGCGCCTGGTCCGCACAGAGCGCATAGCCCAGCCGCACCCCCGCCATTCCATAGAGCTTGGTGAACGCTTTGAGCACCAACAGATTTGGATACTCCGCAAGAAGCGGTACAAGCGTGTGCCGGGAGCAGTCGGGCAGGAACTCCAGAAAGCACTCGTCCACAGCCAGAAGCGTCCCCTGCGCGGCACAACGAGACAACACCGTGCGCAGGAGCGCGGGGCTGACCAGCCGACCGGTAGGGTTGTTGGGCTGACACAAAAAGACCAGCTCCACCCCGGGCGTGATCGCGTCCAGAAGCGCCTCCGTCACATCGAAGTCATCCTTCTCTGAAAGGTAAAAACGCACGGTGCGGCACCCCACTGTATCCAGCGCCGCCTCATATTCGGCAAAGGCAGGAGCTGTGACCAGAGCCGTGCAGGGCTTTTTCGCCCACACCAGCCGATAGATGAGGTCTGCCGCGCCGTTCCCGCACAGGACCTGCTGCGGCGGCACCTGTTCGGCAGCGCCGATGGCGGCGCACAGCTCCCGGCACAGCGGGTCCGGGTAGCGGTCCGCTGAGGGCAGCGCCTCCGCGATGGCCCGCGCCACCTCCGGGGGCAGGCCCAGCGGGCTGACATTGGCTGACATATCCAGCGCATC
>JBJERT010000302.1:12568-16069 GCA_051882435.1 Faecalibacterium sp. | reverse complement strand
GAGATCGCGGAAAAGCTGGAGGAGAGCAGCATCCGCCGCTTTGTGGAGGGCGAAGCCTTTGCGCGGGTCTGCGCCGCGGAGAGCGTGCTGCGGGAGCTGGCCTTCATCACAGCGCTCCCGGCCTCGGCGGTCCTGGCCGCACAGGGCAGCGAAACGCCCGCCGCCGCGCAGGGCGAGCAGGTGCTGGTGCAGGGCATCGCGGACCTGCTGCTGGTCTTTCCCGACCACCTTGAGCTGCTGGACTACAAGACCGACCGACGCCGCACCGCCGCCGAACTCCTGCGCGCCTACCGCCCGCAGCTCAACCTCTATGCGCTTGCGCTGGAAAAACGTTTCGCGCCGCGGAAAGTGACTTATAAGGGCATCTATTCGTTCGCGCTGGGCCGTCTGATCGACGCGGGCGGGGGAGCGGAATAATTTTCGGGTTCCTTTGCATAAAAATGCTTGACAGGACCGCCGCCGCGTGGTAGAATAGCCCGGTAAAGAAAGCAGCTACGGCCCGTGTGCCGCGCTCGCCTTGCAGGGAGCAGTTCTCCCTCGGGCCATACCGGAATCGCAGGGAACGCCTTTTGGGGTGTCCTGCGGATTTGTGTAGTGTTCTGCGCGGCTGCCTTTCTGCAAGGCGGCCGCGTTTTCTATTGCCAAGACAGCCACAATGGATCATTTGTTTGGAGGTGCATTCATTATCGCTACCGCTGGAAAGTCGAAGGAACTGGAGATCAACGGCCAGATCCGGGATCGTGAAGTCCGCCTGATCGGCGCTGACGGCGCACAGAAGGGTGTGGTCAGCATCCAGGTCGCCATGCGCGCGGCCGAGGAAGCCGGCCTCGATCTCGTCAAGATCGCGCCGCAGGCCACCCCGCCTGTGTGCAAGGTGCTGGACTACGGCAAATACCGTTTTGAACAGCAGAAGAAGGAGAAGGAAGCCAAGAAGAACCAGAAGGTGGTCGAAGTCAAGGAGACCCGCCTCTCGCTCAACATTGACACCAACGACTTCAATACCAAGCTGAACCAGACGGCCAAATTCCTGGCCGCCGGCCACAAGGTAAAAGCCTCGATCCGCTTCCGCGGCCGTGAGATGGCGCACAGCGCTCTGGGCGCCGACGTCCTCAAGCGTTTTGCCGAGGCGCTGCCTCAGGCGAACATGGATAAGCCGCCGGTCCTTGAGGGCCGCACGATGTCCATTCTGCTGATCCCGAAACCCAACAAGGACTAATTTTAGGAGGATACTAAAATGGCTAAGATGAAACTCAAGACGCATTCCGGCGCAAAAAAGCGCTTTAAGCTCACCAAGAACGGCAAGGTCAAGCGCGGCCATGCCTTCCGCAGCCACATCCTGACCAAGAAGACCACCAAGCTGACCCGCGGCTATCGTCAGCCCTGCTATGTGGATGACACCAACGCCGCCACCATCAAGAAGATGCTGCCCTACGCCTGAGCGCCCGGCCGCACGAACAATGACTTTTTCGGATTTCTAAAGGAGATAGATTACAATGGCACGTATTAAAGGCGCTACGATGACCCACAAACGTCGCAAGAAGATGCTCAAGCTGGCCAAGGGCTTCTATGGCTGCAAGAGCAAGCATTTCAAGATGGCCAAGCAACAGGTCATGAAGAGCGGCAACTACGCTCTGGCTGGCCGCCGCATGAAGAAGCGTCAGTTCCGCAACCTGTGGATCTGCCGCATCAACAATGCAGTTCGTCCTCTGGGCATGAACTACTCCACCTTCATGGCTGGCCTGAAGAAAGCCGGCATCGAGCTGAACCGCAAGATGCTCAGCGAGATGGCCATCAACGATCCCAAGAGCTTTGCCGCTCTGGTCGAGACCGTGAAGAACGCCTGATCCAGACCTATGATGTGACGCCCGCGCGGATACGCGGGCGTCCATTTTGTATGCGGGCTTCCCCCGCATCAGGTGCGGCAGCAGGCAGCGCAGAGGATAACGCTCCCGTTTGCGGGGGCGGTATGAGGGCAGCGCCCTGCCGCGAGCAGATCCAGTGGCAGAACGCGGCCCTTTTTTCGTCTTTTTTCGCAGGAGGACAGCATGGACGAACGCATCACCAGCCGGGAAAATGCAAAGATCAAGTATGCCTGCCGCCTTGGCTCCAGCGCGGCTTTCCGCCGCAGCGAGGGCCGTTTTCTGGCCGAAGGGCGCAAGCTGTGCCCGGAGCTGTGCCGCGGCGCGGCGCTGGAGCAGCTTTTCTATACCGCTTCCGCGGCTGAAAAATGCCCGGAGCTGGCCGGTCTCCCCGGCGAGCACTACCTTGTGGAGGACCATGTGGCGGACAAGCTCGCCGACGTGGGCACGCATCAGGGCGTGTTCGGCGTGTTCCGTACACCACAGCATACACTGGAGGAGCTGCGTCCCGGCGGGCGCTACCTTGCGCTGGAGCGGGTGCAGGACCCCGGCAATGTGGGCACGCTGCTGCGCAGTGCGGCAGCCTTTGGCTTCGACGGTGTGCTGCTCTCGGCGGGCTGTGCCTCGCCCTTTGCGCCCAAGACCCTGCGGGCCTCCATGGGCGCGGCGGTGCGCATCCCTGTCGTCGAGACGGGAGAGCTGCCTCCGGTGATCGGGACGCTGCGCAGCCGCGGCATCACCTGCCTTGCGGCGGCGCTTTACCAGTCCCAGCCCCTCAGCGCGGCGGAACGCCATTATCCGGGCGGCGTCTGTGTCGTCATCGGCAGCGAGGGCCAGGGTCTGACCGAGGAGACGATCCATGCCTGCGGCCATACGGTGCGCATCCCCATGACCGACCGGGTCGAGAGCCTGAACGCGGGCATTGCGGGCAGCATCCTGCTGTGGCACTTCCGGGAGGAGAGCCTGTGAGCGCGCCGGAGCCGCTGTTGTGCTGGCTGTGGCTGGCGCATACCCTTGGCCCGGCCAGCCCTCACGCGGGCCGGGTCGTGGACGCCTTTGGCGGCGCGCAGGCAGCGTGGGAGGCGCGGGGGAGCGAGAGCTTCCGCCGGGTCGCGGGCAACGCTGCGGCGCAGCGCGCCCAGCGCCCGGAAAATACGCCGGACGCCTACGCTGAGCTGGTCATGCGCTGTGACGCGCTGGATGTGCATATCCTGACCTATGAGGACCCGGACTATCCGCTGGAATTCAGCCGTATCCCGGACCTGCCGCCGGTGCTTTATTATACTGGCAATCCCGCCTGGCTCAACGCGCGGGCAAAGGTGGGTATGGTGGGCAGCCGCAAGCCCACGGAGTACGGCCTCCGCGCCGCCGAGGAGTTCGGGACGGCGCTGGCCCGCGCGGACGCGGTCATCGTCAGCGGTATGGCCGAAGGGCTGGACAGTAAGGGCCACGACGCGGCGAGCAAGGAGGGGAAACCCTCCATCGCGGTGCTGGGCGTGCCCATCGACCGCAGCTATCCCGCGTCCAGCCGCATCCTGAGAGACAACATCGAGCGGCGCGGCTGCGTCATCAGCGAGTACCCGCCCGACTTCCATCTGCTGCCGCGCGTGGGCTTTTTGCAGCGCAACCGGCTCATCGCGGC
>JBJERT010000302.1:9518-12468 GCA_051882435.1 Faecalibacterium sp. | reverse complement strand
CCCGAGCCGCTCAGTGAGAACGAGCGCAAGGTGCTGTCCTGTCTGGGCCAGCAGTCCCGGGGCATGGAGGAGCTGAGCGCCCGCAGCGGGCTGTCCACCGCCGCCCTGAGCGCGGTCCTGATGAAACTGGAGCTTTCCCGGCGGGTGACCTGCCTGCCGGGCAAGCGGTATATTCTGCGCTGACCCGGTGCAAACCAAAGGCGTCGGCACCGTGCGGGCCCCTGCCGCGCGGACAAAATACAAACGAGGGAGTATCGACAAAACATGGCAAAACTGGTTATCGTGGAGTCGCCTGCAAAGGCGAAGACCATCGGCAAATATCTGGGCAAGGACTATGTGGTCATGGCCAGCATGGGCCATATCCGCGACCTGCCCGCCTCCCAGCTGGGCATTGACGTGGAGCATGGCTATACGCCGCAGTACATCAGCATCAAGGGCAAGGAAAAACTGATCCGAGAGCTGAAAAGCGAGGCCAAGGATGCGGACGGCGTGCTGCTGGCCACCGACCCGGACCGCGAGGGCGAAGCCATCAGCTGGCATCTGGCCAATATCCTGGGCCTGGACCCCAAGGCCCCCAACCGCGTCACCTTCGACGAGATCACCAAAAAAGGCGTACAGGAGGGCATGTCCCATCCCCGCGCCATCGACGAGGACCTGTTCAACGCGCAGCAGGCCCGCCGTGTGCTGGACCGTCTGGTGGGCTACAAGCTCAGCCCCTTCCTGTGGCGCAAGGTACGCCGGGGCCTGTCGGCGGGGCGTGTGCAGAGCGTGGCGGTGCGGCTGATCGACGACCGTGAGAAGGAGATCGAGAGCTTCAAGCCGGAGGAATACTGGAACGTGGACGCGACGCTGGGGGCGGGCCGAAAGAGCTTTACGGCCCGGCTGGCGGCGGACGCCTCCGGCAAAAAGCTGCTGCCCCACACGGAGGCCGAGGCCCGTGCCATCGAAAAAGGTCTCGAGGGCGCCGAGTATGTCGTCACGGAGCTGAAAAAGGGCAAGCGCGCCAAGCAGCCGACGCCGGCGTTTATTACCAGTACCCTCCAGCAGGAGGCCTCCCGCCGTTTGGGCTTTACGGCCACCCGCACCATGCGCGCCGCACAGACGCTGTATGAAGGCGTGGACATCGCCGGGCGCGGTACGATGGGTCTGATCACCTATATGCGTACCGACAGTCTGCGCATCTCGGATGAGGCTGTGGCTGCGGCAAAGGAATATATCGCCGGGGCCTATGGCGAAAACTATATCTGCCCCTACAAGCGCACCTGGAAGACCAAAAGCGCCACCGCCGCGCAGGACGCCCACGAAGCCATCCGTCCGTCGGTGCCTTCCCTGACCCCGGACGAGGCGGACAAAAGCATCAGCGGCGACACCGCTAAGCTCTACCGCATGATCTGGAGCCGCTTCATGGCCAGCCAGATGGCCGACTGCCAGCAGGACACGGTCTCGGTCACGGTGCAGGCGGCGGGCTACCGGTTCAAGGCCAGCGGTTACACGGTCACTTTCGACGGCTTCACTGCCCTGTATGAGGAAGCCACCGACGAAAAGGAAAAGAAGGAGACCAGCCTGCCCCCGCTGGAGCAGGGGCAGGTGCTCAAGCTGAGGGAGCTGAAGAGCGAGCAGAAATTCACCCAGCCCCCCGCGCGCTATACCGAGGCGACCCTGATCAAGGCGCTGGAGGAGAACGGCATCGGCCGCCCTTCCACCTATGCGCCCATCATCACCACCATCATCGACCGCGGCTATGTGGAGCGGGACCAGAAAAAGCTCAAGCCCACCCTGCTGGGCCGCACGGTGGACGGCCTGATGCTGGAACAGTTCCCCCACATCGTGGATGTGGATTTCTCAGCGGAGATGGAGAAAAAGCTGGACCAGATCGAGAGCGGCAAAGCCGACTGGCGCAGGACGGTGGACGACTTCTATCAGGGCTTCGACGCCAGCCTGCAGGCCGCGGAAAAGAATATGGAGGGCAAAAAGGTCAAGGTGCCGGATGAGCCTTCCAACGAGATCTGCGACCTGTGCGGCCGCCCCATGGTCATCAAGGTGGGCAAGTATGGCAAATTCCTTGCCTGCAGCGGCTTCCCGGAGTGCCGGGGCACCAAGCGTCTGGTCAAGGATACCGGCGGCATCTGCCCCAAGTGCGGTCAGGGCCGCATGCTGGAGCGCAAGAGCGCCAAGGGCCGCATCTACTACGGCTGCGAGCGCTACCCCGAGTGCGATTTCATGACCTGGGACACCCCCGTGGCCACCAAATGCGAAAAGTGCGGCTCGACCCTGTTCCGCAAAGGCTCGAAGCTGTACTGCGCCAAAGAGGGCTGCGGGTTTGAGATGCCCGTTCCCAAAAACAATGACAAATAAGGAGCGTACCGATGCAAAACGATCCGATTCTGGTCCTGGGCGCAGGGCTTGCCGGGTGCGAGGCTGCGCTCTGGCTCGCAGGCAGGGGCGTGAAGGTCGAGCTGTATGAGCAGAAGCCCCTGCACTTTTCGCCCGCGCACAGGAGCGAGAGCTTTGCGGAGCTGATCTGCTCCAACAGCCTCAAGGCCGAGCGGCTGGATTCCGCCTCCGGTCTGCTCAAGGAGGAGATGCGCCGCATGGGCAGCCAGCTTCTGGAGGCTGCCGAGACGGCCCGCGTGGCGGCGGGCGGCGCGCTGGCAGTAGACCGCGATGCTTTCAGCGCCGAGGTCACCCGGCGGGTGGAGGCGGAACCCAACATCACGGTCCGCCGGGAGCAGGTGTGCCGCATCGACGAGAGCCGCCCGGTCCTTGTGGCCACCGGCCCCTTGACCGATGGCGCGCTGGCCGACGAGATCGGCCGACTGACCGGCGGCGAGCGGCTGCACTTCTACGATGCTGTCGCGCCCATCGTCACGGCGGACAGCCTGGACTATGAAAAAGTGTTCGCCGCCTCCCGCTATGGCCGCGGCGAAGCGGACTATCTCAACTGCCCCTT